>JBEIFN010000010.1:0-20286 GCA_040382435.1 Alphaproteobacteria bacterium | reverse complement strand
GTCGGTCCCGTCCGAGGTCACCGACCCCAATCAAGACCTCAACGTCTACTTGGTCGACGTCACCGGAGATGGCATCTCCGGCTCGATCTTCGACATCTCGAACGGCGCGTCGCTCACGCTTGAGAATGTCGTGCTCAAGGGCAAAGAGGCGGCGTGCGAGGACGGCGTCGACAATGACGGCAACGGCTACGCCGACCGCAAGGACCCTGCGTGTGGCCCCCCGGAAGCCGACATCTTCGGCGGCACCGACACGTCGCTGTTCTTCGGCGTCGTCGACACCAACGACACGGGCGCCGCGGCGATCCCTCAGCCAGAATACCGGGTCTTCAACGTCAACAATAGCCGACTCACTCTCCGCAACACCTGGATCAGCGGCTACGCCTACAGCTTCGAAGGATCGGTGATGAAGGCGACCGACGCCGACATCACCCTCTCGAACTCCTTCTTCGCCTACAGCCGGAACCTGTTTTGGCTGCTCGGCCCGGTGTGGCAGCTCGAAGCCGGCCTCGGCCCCTTCATGTTCGAGGGGTCGAACGTCGCGATCGATCACTGCACGTTCCTCAGCAACGAGGCCCGCGAGGGCGGCGCCATCTACGCGCGCCGCTCCAGCGTCATCGAGATCGCCGACTCCGACTTCGTCGAGAACCGCGCGTACGACGGCGGCGTCCTCTGGATCGAGAACTCGACGCTCGACGTCGTCCGCAGCCGGTTCTTCGGAAACGGCGCCAACCTGATCCCCGCGGTCGACCCGCTCTACGCCCACGACGGCGGCGTGCTGTACGCGGAGGACGCGACGCTCTCGCTGCGCAACAACATCTTCCACGCCAACCAGGCGCTGGACGAGGGCGCGGTCGTTGCGTACCGCGACACCACCGGCGCGTTCGATCTCACGCCAGAGCTGACGTTCAACACGTTCAACGCGAACGTCGCCGGCGATGGCGCCTCGCTGTTGCACTTCCGCGAGCAAGGGTTCGCGGTGCGCAACAACATCTTCACCAGCAACCTCGGTACGCTTGTCGGCGCCGTCGACTGGCCGTTCGTCGTTCCACCCGACTTCCAGTACAACCTTGTCTTTGACAACGTGCCGTACGACGGGGCGCCGGATGAGGCGTTGCTGGTGTTCGGCACCGAGCTCGCGGTCTACCCGCTCGACTTCGCCTTCAACCTGTACAGCGACCCCTTGTACCGGTTTGTGCCCGGCAATGCGCCGCCCACCGACCCCGACCGTTACGTCTTCTGGCTCCAGCCGAGCTCGCCGGCGATCGACGCCGCGGACCCTGTGTTCACCGACGCCGGTGGCACCCGCGCCGACATGGGCTCCACCGGTGGGCCCGACGCAGGCACGATCGACGTCGACGGCGACGGCTGGGAGTCGATCCTCGACTGCAACGACGAAGACGAGACCATCTTCCCGTTCGCCGCGGAGCCGTGCGACGACCTCGACAACGACTGCGACGGCTTTGTCGACGAGCTCGAGCAGACGTACCACGCCGACCTCGACTACGACGGCTTTGGCTCGCCCGTGACCGCCGTTCTCTCCTGCCCCGGCGACGTCCTGCCCGAGCTGCCCGGCGGCGGCGTCTGGGTCACCGATGGCACCGACTGCGACGATGGGAACTACCGGCGCGCCCCGAACCTGCCCGAGGTCTGCGACGGCGTCGACAACGACTGCACCGGCGTCGTCGACGATGAGATCAAGCCGAAGAACCACTACGTCGACGATGACGGCGACGGCTTTGGCGTCAACGACAGCCGCAACGCGCTGTTCGTCGCCTGCCCGCCCCCCGGATTCTCGCCGTTCCCGACCGACTGCAACGACGCCGACGCCAACGTCCACCCGCTGGTCGACAACGAGTCGCGTCTCCATGGCCCGCTCGCCGAGGCCGACTTGGAGGCGTCCGAGTACGACCGCTCGCCGTCGTTCGTCGCCGATCGCATCGACCAGGACTGCGATGGGTTCGATCTCTGCTACCAGAACAACGACGGCGACCGCTATGGCGCGCAGCCGGTGGGCGGCATCCCGCAGCTCGTCGTCGACGTCGACCTGTTCTGCGACAACACGGGGCCGACCTCGTCGAACCAACTCGACTGCGACGACCTGAGCGCCACCGTCTACCCGAACGCGCCCGAGATCCCCGGCGACCGCATCGACCAGAACTGCGATCTCGCGGACCAGTGCTTCGAAGACCTCGACGGTGACGGCTACGGCAGCGTCGTGGTCGTCACCGACAACGATCTCGACTGTGACAACGCCTCACGCCCTACCGCCACCCTCGACGGAGACTGCCTCGATCAGCCCGGCGACGGCCCCAAGGTCAGCCCGACCCAAGCCGAGGTCTGCGACGGGTTCGACAACAACTGCGACGGCATGGTCGACGACGTCTCAAGCGAAGGTGCGCGCGACTACTTCCTCGACCTCGATGGCGACGGCTACGGCACCGCCGCGACGACGATCACCGCGTGTGGGCCTCCCGCTGGCTACGCCGGCGTCGCGGGCGACTGCAACGACAACGAGCGCCGCACGTACCCCGGCAACGTGGAGCTGTGCGACGGCGTCGACAACGACTGCGAGAACGGCGTCGACGAGGCGAGCGCGCTCAACGTCGAGAAGTGGTACGAGGACTTCGACGGCGACGGGTACGGCAACTCGTTGATCTTCGTCGAGTCGTGCAACCAGCCCGAGGACGGCGTGTGGATCCCCGGCGGTCAGCCCTTCGACTGCGACGACACGCTCGACACCGTCGGCCCGTGCACGTCGTTCTGCTCCGTGCAGGGCCCGCAAGGCGGCGCGAGCGTCGCGGCCTTCCTCACGGTCGTCGGCCTGCTTCGGCGCCGTCGCCGGTGATCCCTCGCTGGGCCATCCTGCGGGGTGACGCCGCCGCGCTCGCTGTGGCGTTGCTCGGCCTCGGGGCTGTCCTGCTCGCGCTCGCGGCAGGAACCTCCGACGTCGCCGAAGGGGCGGCAGGGGTGGCGTCGCTCGCCGCAGGTGGGCTGTTGCTGCGGGCGGCGCGCGTAGCGTGGCGCGCCGAGATTACCCGTGTCGCCACGCTGTTTGCTGACCACGACCCCGGCAAGAGTCCGGTGCCTTGGGTCTCTGACGCGGCCTGGCGAGACGCCAACCGGTTCGACCCGGAATTGGACGCGATCAACGAGCTCGTCGCCGAGATCGACCCGTCGGTCCCACGGTTTGCCCAGTCCGCACGCGGGGGACTGGAGGGGCCGACCCTCCGGCTGGTGCAGGACGCCGAGCGCGCGATCGCCCCCGAGGACCGCCCTTCCGCAACGCCCGACGACGCAAGCACCCCGACGGGTACACTCGATGTCTTGCTCGCCGCCCTCAAGTCCACCCCCGGCCGCCTGCTTGGGGTGAGTGTGCGCTGGCCCGTGTGCTGCGGCGGGTTGACGGTGCTGACGGGCCGGGATCCTACCGCGCCGATGCAAGGTGCGATCGCGCTCGGCGAGGGCGCCGACGCGGCACAAGCCAACGCGCCGGCCAGCGGCGCCGCGCCAACGCTCCCCCACCGGTTCCGCTGCCCGCGGTGCGGTCGCCGGTATGCCACCGAGCCCGTCTGGGGTCCTTGAGCGGCGATCCCACCCAAAGACGTGGATCCAGCGTTGCGGCCTGCACACCCTTGTTGCGGCGCACGGATCCGCGCGGGTTGGACCTTGTCGGCGGCACGTTGCGACGGTACAGCCTTCCGCCCAACCCGGGGGGCGGCATGCGCGCGGTCTTGCTGCTGGAAGATGGACGTCGGTTCGATGGCATCGGCTTTGGCGCCGCCGCCACCCGCGTCGGCGAAGCGGTGTTCAACACGGCGATGTCCGGCTACCAAGAGGTCCTGACGGATCCGTCGTATGCCGAACAGGTGGTCTGCATGACGGCGCCGATGATCGGCAACACGGGCGTCAACCGTGTCGACCGAGAGTCCGAGCGCATCTGGCCGTCGGGCTTCATCATCCGCGAGCTGTCGCCGCGTCCGAGCAATTTCCGCTCCGAAGGCACCCTGCATGACGAGCTGGTGCACTTCGGCGTGCCCGGGCTCGCCGGCATCGACACGCGCGCCTTGACCCAACACCTACGGACGCACGGCGCGCAACGCTGCGTCGTCTCCACGACCACCTTCGAGACCGACGCCCTCGCGGCCCAGATCCGGGCGTGGCCGGGGATGGCCGGGCGTGCGCTGGCGGCCGAAGTGGGCTGCAAGACGCGCTACGTCTTTCACGACCCGGCCTCGCCCACGTGGCGGGTCGCGCTCCTCGACGGCGGCGCCAAGGGCAACATCCTCCACCTCCTCGCCGAGACCGGTGCGTATGTGCGCGTCCACCCCATCGACGACGCGCCCGAAGCGATCGCGGACGGAGTCGACGCGGTGTTCGTGAGCAACGGGCCAGGCGACCCGGCCGCGCTGCCCACGACGATCGCCAACCTCAGGGCGCTGCTCGGCAAGAAGCCGATGGTCGGCATCTGTCTGGGCCACCAGCTCCTCGCGCTCGCGGCGGGTGCCACCACGTACAAGCTCAAGTTCGGCCACCGCGGCGCCAACCAACCCGTGCGCGACGAGCGGACGGGTCGCGTCGAGATCACCAGCCAGAACCACGGCTTCGCGGTGGATCGCGCCACGCTCGAGGCCATCGGGGGTGAGGTCACCCACACGCACCTCAACGACGGCACGGTCTCCGGGTTCTGGCATCGCGGGTTGCGGCTGTTCGCCGTCCAGTACCACCCCGAGAGCAACCCCGGCCCACACGACAGCCGCCACTTGTTCCAGCAGTACCGCGACTTCGCCTTGGGGGTGCTCGGATGAGCCTCGTGACCTTGCCGATGGGGGCCACGATCCTCGTGCTGGGCAGCGGGCCGATCATCATCGGCCAAGCCTGCGAGTTCGATTACTCCGGCACCCAGGCATGCCGTTCGCTCCGCGCGCGTGGCTTCCGTGTGGTCTTGCTCAACAGCAACCCCGCGACGATCATGACTGATGAGGACACGGCCGACGCGACCTACGTCGAGCCGCTGACGGTCGAAGCCGCCGAGGCGGTCATCGTGGCAGAGCGGCCGCACGCCGTCCTGAGCACCGTCGGCGGTCAGACAGGCTTGAACCTCGCCATGGACCTCGCCGCGGCGGGCATCCTCGATACGTACGGCGTCCAGCTCATCGGCGCGACCCCCGAGGTCATCCATGTCGCCGAGGACCGTGACGCGTTCCGCCTCGCGATGGAGGAGATCGGCGTCCCCGTCGCGCGCGGCGGCATCGCGGAGTCGGTCGAGCAAGCGGTAGCGATCGCCGAGGGATTCGGCCTGCCCGCCATCGTCCGGGCGTCCTTCACGTTGGGCGGTCTGGGATCCGGCTTTGCACGCACCATGGACGAGCTGCGCGCGATCGCCGCCGATGGCATCCGGCTCTCGCCTGTCGGCCGTGTGCTGGTCGAGCAAAGCCTGCTCGGTTGGAAGGAGTACGAGCTCGAGGTCATGCGCGACGGCGCTGACAACGCGATCATCGTGTGCAACATCGAAAACTTCGACCCGATGGGCGTCCACACCGGCGACTCGATCACGGTCGCACCGTCGATGACGCTCACCGACCGCGAGTACCAAAACCTGCGCGACCTCGCGCTGCGCGCCATCCGCCGGGTTGGCGTCGAGACAGGCGGCGCGAACGTGCAGTTCGCGGTCAACCCCGCCAACGGCGACGTCATCGTCATCGAGATCAACCCGCGCGTCAGCCGAAGCTCGGCGCTCGCGAGCAAGGCCACGGGGTTCCCGATCGCCAAGATCGCTGCACAGCTCGCCGCAGGGAGCACGCTCGACGCCATCCAGAACGACATCACGCGCGTCACGCCTGCGTGCTTCGAGCCGACGCTGGACTACGTCATCGTCAAAATCCCACGCTGGAACTTTGAGAAGTTCGGACCGAAGATCGACGTCCGCCTCGGCTCGGCGATGCGCGCCGTCGGGGAGGTCATGGGCGTCGGACGCACGTTCTGCGAGGCGCTGCTCAAGGCGATCGACAGCCTGGAGGGCGGCTGGCCCGACACGACAGGCTGGTCGGAAGCCAAGGTTCGCAGCCTGCTGGAGACGCCCACCGCGGAGCGGCTCCCCGCCGTCTTTGAGGCGATCCGACGCGGTTGGACGGTCGATCGGATCCATGCCGTGAACTGGATCGACCCGTGGTTCCTCGACCAGATCTCCCGGATCGTCGAGGTCGAACGCAACCTGCGCGGCCTGCGGATCGACGAGGTCAGCGAGGCCCAGCTGCGCCATGCCAAGGAGCTCGGTTTCTCCGACGTTCGCATCGGGGCCCTCACCTGCAGCCCGGCTGGCGCCGTGCTCGCCCGCCGCGACGGGTTCGGCATCGAGCGCGTCTACCGCCGCATCGACACCTGCGCCGCGGAGTTTGCGAGCCACACACCCTACCTGTACTCGTCCTTCGAGCACGAGGACGAGGCGGGCGATGACGAGCGCGAGCGCGTGATCATCCTCGGAAACGGTCCAAACCGGATCGGCCAAGGTCTGGAGTTCGACTACTGCTGCGTGCACGCCGCGTGGGCGGTCCGCGAGGCCGGGTTCTGCTCGGTCATGGTCAACTGCAACCCCGAGACGGTCAGCACCGACTACGACACCTCGGACAAGCTGTACTTCGAGCCTTGCACCGAAGAGCACGTTCGCAGCATCACCCGCCGGGAGAACCCCAAGGGCGTGGTCCTGCAG
Organism: Alphaproteobacteria bacterium; assembly: GCA_040382435.1. Lineage (GTDB taxonomy): Bacteria > Myxococcota_A > UBA796 > UBA796 > JBEIFN01. The sequence continues at coordinate 13,580 of JBEIFN010000010.1, read as the reverse complement.
TTCGGGGGTCAGACGCCCCTCAAGATGGCGCACGCCATCGACGCGCCCGTCCTCGGCACGTCGCCCGACGCGATCGACGTCGCCGAGGATCGCGAGCGCTTCGCCGCGATGCTCTCGAGGCTGCGGATCCGGCAGCCCGAGGGCGCCGTCGCCCGCGACGCCGGTGAGGCCCGCATGGTGGCGCGTCGTCTCGGCTACCCGTTGCTCGTCCGGCCGTCGTACGTCCTCGGCGGTCGCAGCATGAACATCTGCTACGACGACCACGACCTTGACCTCGCGCTCGCAGAAGCCGTTGACACTGCGTCCGACAAGCCGATCTTGCTCGACCGTTTCCTCGACGGCGCGGTGGAATACGACGTCGACGCCCTGTGCGACGGCACCGACGTCTACATCGCCGGAATCATCGAGCACGTCGAAGAGGCAGGGGTCCACTCCGGCGACTCGTTTGGGTTCCTCCCGCCGAGGCTGATCTCCGACGAAGACCGTGAGCGACTCGTCCAGATCACCACCGCCGTGGCGCTCGACCTCGGCGTCGTCGGGTGCATCAACATCCAGTTCACGATCCACGAAGGTCAGGTCTACGTCATCGAAGTGAACCCCCGCGCGAGCCGCACCGTGCCGTTCATCGCCAAGACGACGGGCGTGCCGGTCGCGAAGCTGGCGACGCGCCTCGCGCTGGGCGACACCTTGGTGCAGCAGCAGCCGCAGCCCGCGGAACGTCCGGGCCTGTGGTTTGTGAAGGGACCCGTGTTCCCGTGGCGCAAGCTACCTGGAAGCAGCGGAATCCTCGGCCCCGAGATGAAGTCCACGGGCGAAGTCATGGGTGTGGGAAGCACGCCGGGCGAGGCCTACGCCAAGGCCTCGATCGCTGCTGGCCAGCCGCTCCCCAAGGGCAGCCGCGTGCTGATGTCGGCGCGCAACCGGAACAAGCCCGCGTTGGCCACGATCGCGCGCGATCTCGCCGGGCTGGGCTTCGAGTTGGCCGGCACCGAGGGGACGGCGCGCTACTTGCGTGACCAAGGCCTCGAGTGTTTGACGGTGCCGCGCGTCGAAGGCCCTGAGGGGGGCATGGTCCAATGGATCCTCGACGGCCGCGTCCAGCTCGTGCTGAACATGCCGCGCGGGCGCGCCAACCGCGAGGACGAGGGCAGGATGCGGATCGCGGGCTTGCAGCACGGCGTGCCGGTGCTGACCGGACTCGCCTCCGCGGCGCTCGCCGTCGAGGCGATCGCGTGGCTGCAGAAGGGGGAGATGCCGGTGCGCCCGCTCCAGTCGATGCCGCGCGGCAGCTGGAACACGAGCACGGCGCTGGAGCTCAGCGCCCGCCTTCTCCGAGACGCGCGGCGGCGGCGGCGCGGACCCCAGCGTCCGGGTCCTTGGAAGCCGCCTCGGCCGCCGTGCGAACGTCGGCGTCCGCGCGATGCGAGACGAGCGCGCGCAGCGACTCCGCCCGCACGGCGGCCGAGCCGTCGTGCGTGGCCAAGTCCGCGAGTCCTTCGACCGCAGCGCCACCAGCGGCCTCCGCCGCGCGCACGGCGGCGAGCCGGACGTCGGCGTTGGTGTCGCCAAACCCTGCCCAGAGGGCGTCATCGACCGGTACGTCGACGTGCCGGAGCGCTTCGAGGGCGGCGCGCCGAACGTCGGCGTCACCTTGTTCGAGTGCCGTCAGGGCGACGTCGAGGGTGGCCTCAACCCCGCTGTTGCCGAGCGCGCGCAGCCGCGTCAGCGCGTCGGCCCCCTTGGGGTCAAAGCCCTCCGCGACCGGGACCATCAGGTTCGGGTCGGCGCCGGCTCGGACCTGGGCGCCGATCGCCAGCTGGCTGGCGTCGCGCACATCGGCGTCGGCGTCTCGGGCCGCGGCCTGCAGGCCGGCGACGGCTGCGGGATCGTACACGCCCGCCAACGCCAACTCCACCGCAGCCGCTTGCCGGACCTCGGGGCGAGGCTCTGCCCCGAGGATCCCCGCGACGGCCCCCTGCGCCCCGGGGACGCCTGACTGGGCCATGCCTTGCAGGATCATCGCCGCGTCCTCGACGTCCAACCCAGAGACCGCCCCCGCAACCGCGCCGAGTTGATCGGGGTCGACGCGGAGCAGCGCCGAGACGCGCCGCGCGAGGCGTGCCCGGTCGATGCCTTCGGCGGTCCGCAGCTCCGCCAGCAGATCCGACAACGTCGCGCCTGCGAGGACGCGGGCTTCGAGATCGGCCCTTGCCGACTCGGACGCGAGCCCCTGCCCGGGGACGACGCGCACCCAGGCGGGGTCCCAGACGGGTTGCGCGCCGAGCCCAGCACCGGTGCGGTCGACGTCGAGCGAGACCGAAACCGACGCGTTGAGGCCGTCCGCGTTGAGCCTGCGCGTGATCGCGTCTTCGGCACGCATCGCGTCGAGCCAACCATCGGCCCCGAGGCGCACCTCGGCGCGCGCTTGCCCCGCGATCCCATCGATCTCACCGGCGACAACGCTCAGGTACGCTTCGCGCTCACGCACCAGCCGCTCCCCTGTGCGGCTGTAGCGTACCCGCGCGGTGCCGTTGGGATCGACCTCATCGGCAGACCAGGCTTGCCCGCCAGCCGCGTCGACCTGAAGGAGCGAGAGCAGCTGTTCGCGCAACCCCGACGCGAGCGCGTCCCCGTCCGGGGGCACATACAGCGCGATCAGCCGGCCCCGAGCGTCGTACGCGGCTCCAAAGGCGCGGGGTAGGTCGTTACGGGCGGCGTCGGCGGCCGAAGAGGCGCGTCCCCCTTGGGTCACCGCGAGCTGCGGTGCCTGCATCACCCACACGCGCCGCAGCTCCCCATCGACCGGAGCCGCCTCCACCCCGTGCAAGCTCGCCCGAAGGTCGATCTGGATCGGCGCACCGCCAGGCAGAACGACCGTCTGGTTGAGCGTGATGGCGCCGTCCCAGTAGGCACCCGGCGCGCGGATGCCCCGGACGGTCGATGCCTCGCTCGCGACGTCCTCTACCACGCCGCCGTCCGTGGTCACGGCGGTCCCCCACCAAGCCGCGACGCCGACAAGCAGCCCGAGGGTCCATGTCAGCGTGATCTGGGTGCGACGGTTCATCGGTCCTCCCAACGAAAAGCCCCGGAGGTCCCCCGGGGCAGCGAGATTGCGTCGTTCACATACCGAGGCAGGCAGTGCCGAGGCAGGCGCGACCGTCATCGTAGAACAGGCCGAAGACGTCGTGGTTGCCGCTCCAGTTCGCGATGCGACGAGAGTAGCGCTCCCACAGCAGCTCCACCCACAGGCTGATCGAGCCGCTAAGCGTGGTGACGTCGACGTCGCTCTCGAGCGACCAGTCGATCGTGCGGCCTTGGGCCGTGTAGATCGCCTGCTCGATGGCTGCGGTGGTCGGCACCGAGACGTCGAGGACGTTGAGGTGACCGCTGACACCTGCGGCGACGACACCAGAGATGCCCACACCGAGGGCGACGTCCGCGTCGAGCTCGCAGAATGGTTCCACCGTGGTCTCGAGCGCGAAGCTGGCAGCGGGCGCGTCGGCGTCGTGCGTGATGCCGATCGAACCGTCGATCGAGCCCTCGACCGTCAACGGGATCGGGCCGAGCATGAAGGTCTCCGACTTCGAGAAGAAGGTGCGGTTCCAGTCGTTGGTCGCGCTGCTGTTGGCCCCGTAGCTCGGGACCGCGACGTCGACGCCCATGACCTGGACGGTGAGGTTGAACGCGCCGGTGCTGCCGTTCTCGCCCGATGCGCTCCGCACGGCCTCGCCGCGAGCCAGCGCGACCGTGCGGGTGCGGCCGAACAGCGTCGCCGAGGCCTCCAGCTCGGCGGAGCTCGAGAGGTAATCGGCCGCCGCGATGTCGATGTGGCCCGCCGACACCGCGGAGCTCACGGAGATCTCCGCACCGAAGCGGTCGTTGCCGTAGTCCTCGCTCCAGGACTCGGACTGGTGGATGCTGTCCTCACCGCCCTCCCACGAGAGCTCGGCGGCGATGCCCGCCGTCGGCAGGGGGTGGACGAAGTTGTTGCCGACGCTCACAAGCGCGTCGTCCGCGATCATGATCGTCGGCTTGACCGTGGTGGTCGCGGGCGAGCGCGGCGCCGTGGTGCCGACCGCAGGCGCGGCGAGGGCGACGGCGGGGGCGAAGGCGAGGAGGGCGAGGGTGCGGGTCATCATGGGAGGCTCCATCCGTGTGGTGTGTGCCTCGAAGTTGCTGATGACCGGCAGCGGTCTGACACGCGCCGCGAAAAAAAGCGACCCGTCAGCCCGCGAGGACGCGCTTCGCCGTCGCAACGACGTTGGAGACGGTGAAACCGTACTTTTCGGCAAGCACGTGATCCGGCGCCGAGGCGCCGAACCCGTCGATGCCGATGACCGCCCCCTGCGTCCCGACCACATGACGCCACGGCAGCGTGCTGCCCGCCTCGATCGCCACCACCGGAAGCGACGGCGGCAGGACGGCCGCGCGCGCATCGGCCGGGAGGGTCTCGAACTGCTCGAACCACGGCGCCGAGACGACGCGGGCGCCGATCCCCTCGGCCGCCAGCGCCGCTTGGGCGGCGAGCGCGAGAGCGACCTCAGAGCCGGTCGCGAGCAACACGACCCGCGCGTCCACAGCGTCACGCAGGACGTAAGCCCCCCGAGCGACCCCGCTCCGCACGGCCTCCGCGGCGTCGTGCAGCACGGGCAGGTTCTGACGGCTCAAGATCAAGCAGGTCGGACCCGTTTGACGCGTCAGCGCGATCTTCCAGGCCTCCACCGTCTCCAGCGCGTCCGCGGGTCGGACGACGGCGACGTTGGGGAGCACCCGGATGGCGGTCAGCGACTCGATCGGCTGGTGGGTCGGCCCGTCCTCGCCCAGGAAGATGGAGTCGTGCGTGTAGATATGAACCACGCGCTGGTTCATGAGGGCCGCGAGACGGACGGCCGGGCGCATGTAGTCGTGGAACATCAAGAACGTGGCGCCATACGGGATGACGCCGCCGTGGAGCGCCATGCCATTGCACGCTGCGGCCATCGCGTGCTCCCGCACCCCAAACGCGAAGGTTCCGGCCCCGGCAAAGCCTTGGGGTCCGAAGATCGCACGCCCGATCGCCGTGCCGTTGGACCCGGCGAGATCGGCCGACCCCCCGAGCACGTGCGGGTTCGCCTTGACGATCGCTTTGAGGGCCGCTTCCGACGCCTTGCGCGTCGCCACGCTGCTCACACCCGCAAAGTCGGGCCAAGCAGCGGCGCCCACCGTCGCAGCACCATCCGCCGCGAGCGCGGCGAGGAACGCTTCGCGCTGCGGGTGCCGCGCGAGACGCTCCTTCCAGGCGGCGTGGGCCGCAGCTCCCCCGGTGCCGCGCAGGGCTTCGGTCGCGCCGGGCAAGGTCTGGAAGGTCTGCTCCGGGTCGAGGCCGATCTTGGCCTTGACCTGGCGGATGTCGTCCCAGCCGAGCGGAGCGCCGTGCGTCTTCTCGGAGCCTTCCTTGACCGACCCCTTCCCAATCACCGTCCGACACGCGATGAGCGACGGACGTGCGTCCGACTTCGCGGCCGAGATCGCGGCCGAGATCGCGGCGGGATCGTGGCCGTCCACCTGGGCCGTGTGCCAACCGAACGCCGCGAAGCGCGCCAGCCGATCCTCGGTGAACGCGAGATCGGTCGAGCCGTCGATCGAGATGTGGTTGTCGTCGTAGAGGTAGATCAAACGACCGAGGCCGAGGTGCCCGGCGAGGCTCCCGGCCTCGGAGCTGATGCCCTCCATCAAGTCACCGTCGCTGACGATGGCGTAGGTGTGGTGGTCGCAGAGATCCTCGCCGAAGGTCTCGCGGAGGTAGCGCTCGGCGATCGCCATGCCCACGCCCGTCGCAAAACCCTGCCCGAGCGGCCCGGTCGTCATCTCGACGCCCGGCGTGTGGCCGAACTCAGGGTGACCGGGCGTGCGGCTGCCCCACTGACGAAACGCGCGCAGGTCCTCGATCGACAGGTCGTAGCCTGCGAGATGGAGCAAGCTGTAGATCAGCATCGACCCATGCCCGGCGCTGAGGATGAAGCGGTCACGGTCGGGCCAGGCCGGGTCGGCGGGATCGTGCTTGAGGAAGTTGGCCCACAGCGTGACGGCCATGTCGGCGGCACCCATCGGCATGCCGGGATGCCCCGAGTTGGCCGTCTGAACGGCGTCCATCGCAAGGCCTTGAATCGTGGCAACAGCGCGAGCGTGCGGGGTCATGGCTTCTCCGGGCGTGGCGTGCGGAGTACCCCCGCGTATCGGGATGTCAACGTCTGCCCCCGCCGCGCCGCGCTGCGCCACCTCGTCCGACGCACCCCGCACGCCAAGGCGATACGGGGACGACGAGAGGTTCCCGGTGGTCGACCCGTCCCCTGAGGCCGTGTTCGCCCGCCTCGCCACAACGCCAGGCGCTGTCTGGCTCGACGGCGGTGAGGCGCGGCACGGCTGGTCCTACCTCCTCGCAGAACCAGTCGCGTCCGCGTCGGGCGACCACCTCGACGCACGTGCCACGGGTCGCGCCCTGATGGATGCGATCGACCGAAGCGGCCCAAGAGGACCGGCCCCCTTCGACCGCGGCGTCGTCGGCTGGATCGGCGCCGACGCTGGTGCGGTCTGGGAACCCTCCCTCCCCCGCCCCCGCCCGACGACCGAGCCCCAGGTCGCCCTGGCCGCCTACGCCGGCGGACTCGCGTACCGGCACGACGACGCGACGTGGCACGCGATCGGGACGCCGAACGCCCAGCAGGCCGCGAGGGCATGGCTGAGCGCCGCTTCCTCGCCGCTCCCTGCACCACCCTCCCCCAGCACGCCGAACGTCCGCAGCCTGCCCCAGGCTTGTTTTGAAGCTCGCGTGCAGGACGCCCTCGAAGCGATCGCCGAGGGCGAGGTTTACCAGCTCAACCTCTCGCGCGCGGTGGCGCTCGCGGGTGTCGACGACGCATGGGACGTTTGGCGCCGTCTGCGCGCAGCGTCGGCACCCGAGCGGGGCGCGTTCCTCCGGTGGACGGAGCAGCTCGCGGTCCTGTCGAACAGCCCCGAGACCTTCCTCATCGTCGAGGGACGAACGCTCCGATCGACGCCGATCAAAGGGACCCGTCCGCGCGCGAGCGACCCCACCGACGACGCCCGCCTCGCCCAAAGTTTGCTCGCCGATCCCAAGGAGGTCGCCGAGCTCACCATGATCATCGACCTCGTGCGGAACGACTTAGGCCGCGTCGCCGCGCCCGGAACGGTCATCGCCGGGCCTCGCCACCTCACGGCCCACAGCTACGTGCACCACGCCCAGGCCGAGGTCCGCGCCCAGCTCGCCGAGGGCTTCGATGCCTGGGACGCCCTCGCCGCAACGTTCCCGCCAGGATCGGTCACAGGATGCCCGAAGATCCGGGCGCTCCACCACATCGCCCGCCTCGAGGACGAAGGCCGCGGCGTGTACTGCGGCGCCATCGGGTACGTCGACGCCGAGGGCGACGCCGCTTGGTCGGTCGCGATTCGGACGGCCGTCGTCCACGGGACCTCGGCGCGCTTCCACGTCGGCGCGGGCATCGTCGCCGACTCGCTGCCCGCCGCAGAGTGGGACGAGACCGAGGCCAAGGGACGCGCGCTCCGCGCGGCATTCGGCGTCTAGCCCATCAGTCGCCGGCGGGTGCGACCTCGTCGGGCTCGTCGGCAGGCGGCTCCTCAGGCGCAGCGGGCTCCTCGACCTCGGGCTCGGGCTCGGGCTCGGACACCGGCTCGGTGGCCTCGATCGGTCGCCCAACGCCGGGGCGCTCGGCCCGGTCTGCGGGTCCGGTCGCCGGTTCACGGTCGGTGAGCGGGATCGGCGTGCCACCGTCGGTGGACGTCCGCGACGCCGCACGCGACGAAGGCTTGTCGCAGGGATCGGGCTTGAGGTCGGAGCCGGACATGCGGTTGATCGGCGTGTTCAGCTTGTAGTGGAAACGCCCATCGTCGCAGCGCGCCGCCTGCAGTCCAAGTTCGGCGACCCCGCGCATCGCCGCGAGATCGGTCCCGGACCAGTCGCCCAGCTCCACCGAGACGTCCCACTTCAAACGGCTGCGTTCGGCCTTGGACTCGACCGCGACCTCGCCCTCGACGTCGACGCTGGCGAGCACGCTGCGCAAGACACCTCGTTGGACTTCGAGCTTGCCGTCCTCGCCCGACAGCGAGAGCTCCAGCTCATCGAGCGGGAGGTCGACCTCCTTGTCGGGAAACCCGATCGACGGCGCCGCGAGCTTGGTGAGGCGGACACGGTGGCCGATCAGCGAGAACGTTCCGCTGAGCTTGTCCCAGCCATCGTGGACCTTGAACGCCCAGTCGATATCGAGGGCGCCCTCTCCTTCGATCGGCGTCGAAGCGGTCGGCATCCAGGCCACCGCCGTCTCGATCGGAAGCGCGCGGATCGTCCCCTCGGTGCGACGGACGCGGAACTGACCTTCCCCGATCGCCGCCATGACGCCCGCGTCGATGGTCGCACCGTCGACGCGCGCGAACCCGTCGAACAGCACGGTGCTGCCGAGGCTTCGGAGGAAGTGGGACAGGCTGACCGAGACGCCCAGCGCATCCGCGTAGAACCGCGGCGTCTCGACGTCCCCCTCGACCTCGCTCAGCGTGACCTCGGTCGCCGCCAGCCCCGTCCACCAAGGACGCACCCCGCCCAAGTCGACGCGGTACTGGGGGAACCGCTCCGAGAGTCGCGCTTCGACCACATCCGCGACCGTCTCGGCCGGGAAGGACGCCCAGAGGACCGCGCTGTACACGCCCGAGAACCACAACGACTGTGCGGCCCACAACAGGAAGCGGTTCACTTGGCCTCCTCGTCGCGCGCGAACGTCACGAGCTGGAGCCGCAGGTTGATCTTGCGCGGACCGTCCTTGGCGTTGACCGCCGCCCAAGCCGCCGAACGGACGAGGATCGGGTACGGCGAGGTCTCGATCGCGTGGAGCAAGCGGACGGCGCCTTCGAGCGTGACCTCTTGCAGCTCCACGCGGTACTCGCGTTCCTTGTAGGACCCGACGGTCTGGCTCCCACTCTCGGACGGCGCCCGCAGCCCCTCACGAACGCCGGCGTCCTGCGCCCACGTCTCCAGATAGGTGCCCAGCTGCGTGGGCCGGAACGACGCCATCTTGGACTCGGCCGCGTCGATCTTGCCGCGAAGCGCCGCGTACTGCGCGGCCAGATCCCGCGCATCGCGCAGGTTGCCGACCGCCGCCTCGACCCGCGTGGCCTGATCGACGAGCACCGAATGGAGTCCGTAGGTGACGCCAGCCAGCGAAGCCAGAGCCAACGCGACCACCAGGCCGAGCGCGAGCTTGCGGTCGCGCGCCGACATCGACTGCACCTGATCGCGCATGCGTTCGGCGATCGCGCTCATCCGCCCTCCTCGCCTGCCGCCGCGTCACCCTCAGCCGTCGCCTCGTCGGTAGCCTCGGCGCCGATCCGGGTGATGTTGAGGGTGAACTCGACCTTGTCGGCCTTGTTGCTCGAAGTGGCCTCGATCCGATCAAAGGCACCGCTGGCCTCGATCGCCTCTTGGATTTGATCGACCTGCGTCAAGCCGTCGGTGCGTCCGTTGACCATCACCGCCTTGGGCGTGACCTCGACGCGATCGATCTCGACGACGACCTTGTCGGGCGGCGGGAAGGAGCGATGCAGCTCGTAGATCAGGTGCACCTGCTCCGGCGCGTCGCCGTCGCCGGCAAGGAACTTGCCGATCTCTTCGGACTCCGCGACGGCTTCGCCGAGCTCGAGCACGGCACGCGATGACTCCATGTTGTCCGAAACGCCCTCGAGGACGTCGGCGACGGTCGCGCGCGTGGCGTCCTCCGCCGTGGTCAGCGCATCCATCCCTTGGACGTAGAGCACGCCGAACGCTCCGCCGACGGCGACGAGGTAGCTCGCCGCAAACGCGGCACCGAGCCGGAGCCAGGTCGAAGGCGCCGAGAACGAACTGACGAAGCTGAAGCGACCCGAGCGTAGGTCGAGCCACGGCGAGGGCTTCGGAGCGGTTGCATCGGCGAGCAAGGCAGCTGCGAGCGCGTCGGCCGGGTGCCCCTGGTAGGCGCGCGTCACCGGAACGCCGAGGTCTTCCTCCAAGGCCCCCAACCACTCGGGCGCGAGGCCGGCGCCCCCGCAGACGCGCACCCCCGCGATCTCGACCCCGAGCTCGTCCTCAGCCTGCACGAGCGTCGCGCGGAGCGAACCGAGCCACGGGACGCGCGCCCGAAGCACCGCCTGCGCGGCTGCGGGGGGCAAGGCGTCGAGTGCGACGGGATCTTGCGTATCGGGATCCCACAGGAGTGCCGCCGCCTCGTGCGGCGCGATCCCCAAGGTAGCGGCGACCCCGCGCTGAACGTTCGCGCCACCTGCGTCGATCGATCGGAACCACAGCGTGCGGCCGGCCTGCACGACCGCGACGACCGAACGACGGTGACCGAGGTCGATGACCGCTTCCACAGCATCGTCCGTTGGCCCCCAGGCCCCCAGAACCTCGCCGTCGGGAATGACGCGGCGCGGATCGAGCCCGCGGGACTTGAGCGCCGCGAGGGTAGCGGCGAGCGCAGCCTGGGGTGCGAGCACCGCCAACACCGTCGTCGGGGTCTCGGTGGGCCGCCAGGCAAGGTGCATGTCGTCGAGGTCGAACGGGACATCCTGCTCGATCGCGAACGGCAACGTCGCGTCGACGCGCTCCTTCTCCGAGAACGGCAACGAAACCCGGCGCACCGCCGATCGATCGCTGCCCCAGACCAACTCGACCTGGGCTCCGGCCCACGCGGGGTGCTCGTCGAGCAGCGCATCGAGCGCTTGCATGCGGGCGTCTAGCTCCAACGCCGCGTCTGCGTCCGACGAGAACACGACCGTGCGCGAGACGACCTCGGCCACCCCGTCGACGTCGACGGCGACCTTCACGGCGCGGCTGCCGAGATCGATCGCAAGGGTACGAGGCATCAAGACTCCTATCGCCCGGTCCGGGCGCACCTAGCGCGTCAAAGGGGTCGAGTCTACTGGACGTGCCAGTAGAGGACGCGGCCGAACGCACCCGCGAGGCGACTGCCTCCGGGTTGGCCTTGTTGGGTCTGGGGGAACTGAAAGACGGCCGTCTGCGTGACGCTGGCCTCGCCGACCATCCCGGTCGAGCGGACGCGGAAGACGGTCGACGAGGTCGCGCAGAGCTGTTCGATCTGGGGATCGATCGTCCCAGGGACGACCTGCCGGAGAAACGCCACGAAGTTGCCCACATCGTGCCAGACGCCGCCGCCGCCCTCGGCCGTCATCGGGGTGCTGCGGAACATCTGAATCTGCTGCCAGATCAAGGCGAGGCTGTCCTCGGTCGGCACCGGCTGCACGAACCGCCGCAGCAGCGCCTCCATGATGCGACGGTCCGCCGTGTTCACGTTGACGCGGCCGCTGCCGTAGATGGTGAGGTGCTGACCGAAGCGGGCCCAGACGCCGTCATTGTTCCAACCCTCGACGAGCCGGATCTCGTCGACAGTGTCGAAGGGCGCGTTCTTCGGCCGGTACGGGGCGTCCTCTTCGGACATCGCCTCGTAGGTCGAGGTCTCGGAGCCGCCGTCCCACAGCCGCTGGTCGTCGGCGTCCATCCAGTCCGCGAGGGCCGCGATCAGCTCCCACTTCTCGATGTTCTTCTCGCGCAAGTAGGCTTCTTGCTTGTCGCCGCTCATCAGCGCCGCGAGGAGCCCCGCGTTGGGGTTGCTCATCAGCTCGACCATGTTGGCGCCGGCGAAGTCCTTGATGTTGATCCGCTTGTCCTCGTCGTTGACCTCGGCCTCGAAGTCCCCGTCGAAGTCGAGAAACGGCTTCTTGAGCGACGTCTTGGCCTCCTCGATCGACTGGGCGCGCTCCTCGTCGGTCAGCGCCTTGCCGGTCTTGGCGCGGTCCGCAGCGTCGTCGGCGTCGCCTCCCGACAGCAACAAAAGCCGCATCACGCCCGAGTTGATCTTCGGGATCAGCTGCCAAAGGGTGTCAGCGTTCAGCGGGATGCCGTACTGGGCGGCCATCGCGATCAGTCCCGAGCCTTCGAGCTGCTTGCTCGCGATCAACAACAACCGGTAGAACTGCACGCCCCCCGACGCCAGCGCCTCGGCCTTCGCCTCGTCGCGCTGGGCCGCCGCGAGCATGAAGCGGACGCGCGCGCTTCCCATCACCTCGACCACGACCATCGACATCAACGCGATGATCGAGATCACGAGCAACAAGGCGACGCCCGAGCGCCCGCCGCGGCGGCCACCTCGACGCGGTCCGATCGGACGTGTCCAGGCGGTCATCGCAGCCCTCCCATACCCATCCCGCCCGGGAGCCCGCCCGACGCGCCCGGGAGTCCGCCGGCGGCGCCACCCGCCGACATCAAGTCGGCGCCGACCTTCGGCGTCACCGGGTCTGCATATTGCAGAGGGATGGTCGTGAAGAACGGCACTTCCACCGAATCGTCCTCGTCCTCGGGATCGGGCGCGAGCAGCACCATCGCGACCTGCACGGCGCGCGGCAGGCGGTACGGCGTGTCCGCGCTGCGGGTGTCCCATTCGTCGACCCACTCGTTGCGGGTCCCGTCAAGGTAGCGCAGGTCGAACGACTTGACGTTGTACGCGAGCGGCCAGATGCGCCCGTCCTCGTCCGGCTTGCCGTCGATGCGCTGGCTCTCGCGGTGGTAGAGGACGTAGCCCTCTCCTTGCTCACGCTCCGCACGCTCGGCCCAGACGGTGACCTCGGCTTGGTCGCATTCGCGGGCGTTGTGGTAGATGCGCTGGTGGCCGAGCGTCGAGAACCACAACCGGTCGGGATCGCTGTTCTCCGCGACGAACACCGTCAGGTACCGGGGATCGCCGACCACGACGGGCGCGCTGACTGGGCTCGCCCCCGCCGTCGCACCCGCGGCCTGCTGCCCGTTTGCCACCGCCCCGCCGGGACGGTTCGGCGTCAGGTAGGCGAGCTGCAGCTCGCGGCGCAGACGACCGAGCGAGACCCGGGCTTGGCGGTTGGTCCCGTCGTGGAGCTCCAGGACGTCGTTGAGCGCGATCGCTGTCTCGATCGACTCCCACCCGATGACGCCAACAAACGTGACGATCGCGATCGCGATCATCACCTCGATCATCGTCAGACCTCGGCGAAGCGACCTCATCGGACCGCCCCCGTCGGTGAGGGGAACATGCGCGGCGGCACACCCGGAGGACGCGCCCCAGGGCGAGCCGCGCCGCCGCCGGCCTGACCGGGCCGCGCGCCCGACGTTCCGCCCGTGCCGCTGGGGGCGCCGCCTCCCATGCCGCCCAGCGCGCCCAGCATGTTGCCGTGAGGCTGAATCATGTGGGTGGTAATGACGACCTCGTTCCCTTGCTCCTCGGCCTCTTCTCGGTCTTCGCCCCACCAGACGCGCACCTTGACCTCGCGGAGGAACGGGTCGAGCATCTGCGTGATCTGATCGGTCGAGATCGGCAACGGCGGCAGCGAACCCGACGCCAACGCCGGGTTGGTCGACGCGCCTGGGAGCTGGCCCATCGCTTGGCTCATCGTCGCGGACAAATCCCCCGCAGCCGTGAGATCGATCTGAGTCACGAGGAACTCATAGTGGTAGTCCCCCAGCCCCTCGAGTTCGAGGTCGAGCGCTTCGTCGC
>JBEIFN010000009.1:0-20318 GCA_040382435.1 Alphaproteobacteria bacterium | reverse complement strand
CCTTCCCAGGTCAGCGTGTCGTCGATGTCGCAGAAGACACCGAGCAGACCGTCGCGGTGAAGCCCGTCGCGGCCGTCGGCTCGCAGGCCCTGAAGGGGCCGCGGTGAGGTCAGACGACCCACGTGTCGCCAGACGCCATCAACTTCTGCAGGTCGCCCGCGCCCAGTCGCTCCTTGGCGGAGGCGATCTGCGTCTGGAAGTCGTTGTCGTACGTCGTCTTTTCGCCGCGGTAGAGGACGCCGACGGGCACGGGCTCGCCGTTCTCGGGGGCGAGCCCGGCCAAGGCGTACGCGAGCGAGATGTTCGTCGGATCGTGAACGACGCAGTCGGCCTCGGCGTACGTCTCGCCGATGTCGACGACCTTGAGGGCAAAACCCTGCTGGATCAGGCCCTTTCGCTCCGCCGTGCCCCACACGAGGGGCTTGCCCTCTTCGAGGTAGAGGATCTTCTCGTCGCGCGCCGGCTTCTCGGTGAAGCTGTCGAACGCGCCGTCGTTGAAGATGTTGCAGTTCTGGTAGATCTCGACGAACGACGAGCCGCGGTGCGCGTTGGCCGCGATCAACGTGTCGCGGAGGTGGGCGGGGAAAGTGTCGATCGAGCGCGCCACGAGGGTCGCGCCGGCGCCGAGGACGAAGCGCAGCGGCTGGAAGGGATGGTCGATGCTCCCCATCGGCGTGGAGGACGTCTTCTTGCCCTCTTCGGAGGTCGGCGAGTACTGGCCCTTGGTTAGCCCGTAGATGCGGTTGTTGAACATGAGGATGTTCAGGTCGACGTTGCGGCGCAGCGTGTGCGCGAGCTGGTTGCCGCCGATCGACAGGGCGTCGCCGTCGCCGCTGATGACCCACACGCTCAGTTCGGGCCGACTCGCCTTGAGCCCCGACGCAAACGCAGGCGCGCGGCCGTGGATCGTGTGGAAGCCGAAGGTGTTCATGTAGTACGGGAACCGGCTCGAACAGCCGATCCCCGAGATGACCGCGAAGTTCTCGCGCGCGATGCCCAGGCCCGCGAACACCGTCTGGACCTGGCTGAGAATGGCGTAGTCGCCACACCCCGGGCACCACCGGATGATCTGGTCGGACATGAAGTCCTTCTTCGCGTAGGCCAACGGAGGGGTCGTCATGGGGACTCCGGGGATGCCGTGGGGGCGACGGGGCAGGAGGTCTATGCGCCGATCGCCGCGAGGATGCGCTCGCGGAGTTCGGACGTCTTGAAGGGTTGACCTTGGATCTTCGGGAGGCTGATCGCGGGCACGAGGTACTCGGAGCGGATCAACTGCACGAGCTGGCCGAGGTTGAGCTCAGGCACGACGACCCGGTCGTAGCGCGTGAGGATCTCGCCGAGGTCGGCGGGGAAGGGATGGATGTGGCGCAGATGGACGTGTGCTGCGCGGTGGCCTGAGGCGCGTAGGCCATCGACCACAGTGCGGATCGCGCCGTGGGTGCTTCCCCAACCCAGCACCAAGGTCCCATCGGCATCGCCGTGGACCTCGGTGGGCGGGATGTCCTGCCGGATGGCGAGGATCTTGTCGCGGCGGATCTGGCACATCCGCTCGTGGTTCGCCGGGTCGTAGCTGACGTTCCCTGCGTTCTCGGCCTTCTCGAGGCCGCCGATCCGGTGCTCGAGGCCCGGCGTGCCCGGGATCGCCCACGGGCGCGCGAGGGTGGCCGGATCGCGCGTGTAGGGCAGGAAGCCCTCCGGCTCGGTCGGGTGGGTGACGGCGATCGGCGGAATCGCCTCGATATCGGGGAGCAACCAAGGCTCCGCGCCGTTGGCGATGTAGCCGTCGGACAGGATGACGACCGGCGTCATGTACTTGACCGCGATCCGGACGGCCTCGAGCGCGGTCTCGAACGCGTCGGCGGGACGAGAGCACGAGAGCACGGCCAGCGGAGCCTCGCCGTTGCGGCCGAACATGACCTGGAGCAGATCCGACTGCTCGGTCTTGGTGGGGAGGCCCGTCGAGGGGCCCGCGCGTTGGACGTCGATGACGATCAACGGCAGCTCGGTCATCACCGCCAGACCCATCGCCTCCGACTTCAGCGCGATGCCCGGGCCTGAGGTGCCGGTCACGCCGATGTTGCCGCCGTAGGACGCGCCGATCGCGGCGCAGATCGCGGCGATCTCGTCTTCGGCTTGGAAGGTGGCCACGCCGAAGTGCTTCAACCCGGCGAGGCTGTGCAAAATGTCGGACGCCGGCGTGATCGGGTACGAGCCGTAGAACAGCATCTTGCCCGACTTGACGGCGGCGGCGGCGAGGCCGAGCGCCAGTCCGGCGTTGCCCGTGATGTTGCGGTACGTGCCTTGAGGAAGCGGCGCGGGGGCCACGGTGAACGGGTTTTGCGCGAGCTCGGCCGTCTCGGCAAAGTGGATGCCTGCGCGCAGAGCGGCGAGGTTGGCCTCGGTGTACGGCGGCTTGAACTTGGCTTGGACCCACGCCTCGGTCGGCGCGGTGTCGCGACCGTACAGCCAGTAGACGAGGCCGAGCGCGAAGAAGTTCTTGCACCGGTCGGACTCTTTGGTCTTGAGCCCGAACGGTGAGACGGCGTCCCACGTGAGCTTTCCGATCGGCGCCTCGATGACGCGGAAGCCGTCGAGGGTGCCGTCGGTGAGCGGGTTGGTGGTCAGCCGTGCTTTTTGCAGGCCAAGGTCGTCGAACTTGTCCTGGTTGACGAGGACGAGCCCGCCTCGCTTGACCGCCTTGAGGTTGGTGACCAGCGCGGCGGGGTTGAGCGCGACGAGGACGTCGGCCTCGTCGCCCGGCGTGTGGATGTCGCGGGACGAGAACTGGATCTGGAACCCGGAGACGCCCTCGCGCGTGCCGGCTGGCGCGCGGATTTCGGCGGGGAAGTCGGGGAAGGTCGAGAGGTCGTTGCCGGCGAGCGCGGTGGTCCGCGTGAACTGGGAACCGACCACCTGCATGCCGTCGCCAGAGTCACCGGCGAAGCGGATGACGACCTGGTCGAGAGGCGTGGTGGCCGTGTTGGGGGTGCTCATGGGGACTCCGTGGCGCGCGACGTGCCGTCGTAACACACGGACGCGCCGCGCTGCGGGACGCGTTGTTGCGGGGGCCACGTTCGGGTCCGCCTTGACGCGCTGGCGTCGGCCGGCTAATCGGGTGGGCGCTGGGTGGCCTCGCGCTGCCTGCCTTGAAATCGTGGGCTCGTAGCTCAGCTGGTTAGAGCGCATGCCTGATAAGCATGAGGTCAGGTGTTCAAGTCACCTCGAGCCCACCACTTCTTGATGCGGCATCAAGCGTTTGCCGCTCCGTCATCTCCCCGGGGACGTAGCTCAGAGGGAGAGCACCTGCTTTGCACGCAGGGGGTCGCGGGTTCGAGTCCCGCCGTCTCCATCGTCGCCCCACGCCGCCACGTGTGGCGTGTGGCGCTGGGGGTCTCGATGGTCGACTGGGAACTGAAGGGCTGGCGTTTTCCTGTGGTCGGCGACCCCGAGGTGACGGGCATCTCCGTGCCCGATGTGGGGGGGCAGGCCGACATGGTCCCTCGGGATCCGGCTCAGCTCGCGTGGGCCGAGGCGCACTTCGAGGGCATCGCAGGCATGCGCCGGATCTGGGCTACGGCCTGGGAGGTCACCACGCCACGCGCGCGCGAGGCCCTGCTGGCGTTGTGGGTGCGCGAAGGGGGCAAGTTCGAGGTGACGCGGTGGACCGAGGTCTGGTCGGCGGAGGCTTGGTCCGGCACCCTGCGTCGCGGCGCGTACGGCATGCACTTCATGGTGCAGCCCGTGAAGGGGTCGACGGGCGCGGACGAGGCGAGGTCTTGGCTCGACGCGCTCGTTCGGGGGTGTCCCGGCTTGGTCGACCGGGGCCCCATGTGCGAAGTCACCACCGAGGAAGGCCTGCGAACGTTGCGCGCCGCTTGGTCGGCGATCGGCGGCACGATGGGGCCAGAGCTGCACGCGTTCTGCGAGCCGTGATCGGACGTCGACGCCGCGACACGCCGGGACAGCGGCGGGCGGGCCGACATGCCACGCGCGCCTTACAGGTCTGCATGGCGGATTCACCGACGAGCGGCTGGGGCAGGTTGGCCAAGCTTGGCGCGATGACCTCGCGCGTGGCGGCGTCTTACGTTCAGGAGGGCGTGCGGCACGTGCTCGGTACGCGCACCGCAGCCACCACCGCGGCCGCCCACGTCCGCAACGCCGCCGACATGGCGCGTCAGCTCGCGCAGCTCAAGGGCGCGGCGATGAAGATGGGCCAGCAACTCGCCTTGTTCGCCGATGCGCTCGACCTCCCCCCCGAGGTGCGCGAGACGTTGGGCTCCCTCAACAGCCGCGCGGCGCCGGTGCCGTTTGCCCAGGTCCGCGCGACGGTGGAGCGCGAGCTCGGGGGGACGCTCGCGGAGCACTTCGCTTGGTTCGATGAACGCCCACTCGGGACGGCCAGCTTGGCGCAGGCCCACGCGGCGAAGGACCTTTCGGGCCGCGACGTCGTGGTCAAGGTGTTGCACGATGGCGTCGCCGAGGGAATGCGCACCGACGTCGCAGCGTTCCGCGCGATGCTCCTTCCCCAGTTGTTGGCGTTTGGAAGGAAGAAGTCGGAGATCGACGAGGTGTTCTCGGAGATCGAGGCGCGGCTCGCTGAGGAGCTCGACTACGTCCAAGAGGCGTACAACCTCGCGGAATACGCGCGGGTCTGGGCGGGTGACGCGGATGTCTCGGTGCCGGGCGTGGACGTCGAGCGCAGCACCCGACGCGTGCTGATCATGGGGCGGGTGTCGGGCGTCGATCTCGACACATTCGCGGGGATGGCGTCCGAGGCGAGCAAGGCGCGCGCGGCCGCGGCGCTGTCGAGGTTCACGTTCGGTCAGCTGACCCGGCAGCGCGCGGTCCACGCCGACCCGCACCCGGGCAACTTCCTGTTCACCGCCGATGGCGCCGTCGGTGTGCTCGACTTCGGATGCATCAAACGCTTCGATCCCTACTTTCTCGAGGCGTGGGCCGGAATCGCTTGGGATGTCCTCGAAGACCGCCGCGACGCAGCGCTGGCTGGATGTGTTGAGCTCGGCGCGTGGGACGGAGCGGACCCCGCGGCGGGCGACGCGTTGTGGCGTCTGCTCTCCACGATCGGAGTCGCCTTCCGCCAGGGGCCCATCGTGCTCGGAGGGCCGCAGGACACGATGCTCGAGGACCTCCGGGCCCCCGCGCTCGCGCTGCTCCGCTTCCCCGCCGTGCGCGCGCCGCGCGATGTGGTGTTCCTGCACCGGGCGCTCGGCGGGTTGTACATGCTCGGACGGCAGCTGGGGATCCGCGTCGACTTCGCCGAGACCCTGCGAACCTTTCTCCCGCGGTGACTCAGGTCTTGCCGAGGCCGGATGCGACGCTTGCGGCCTCCTGAATCGTCCGCGCGAGCGTCGAACGGATTTTGCCGTCCTCCATCACGAACAGGCCGGCGATCGTGCAGCCGGCGGGTGTCGTGACGCGGTCACGCAGGGCGGCAGGGTGTTCACCGGTTTGAAGCACCATGCGCGCGGCCCCTTGGACGGTCTGCGCGGCGAGCTCGACCGCGACGTCGCGGGGCAGGCCCATCATCACGCCGCCGTCGGCGAGCGCTTCGAGGATGACACACGCGAACGCAGGCCCCGAGCCCGACAACGCCGTGACGGTGTCGAGGTGCTTCTCGTCGAGCGTCCGGCATCGCCCGAGCGGCTCGAACATCGCGCGGACCAACGCCATGTCGGTCTCCGTCGCGCGGGGCCCGGCGGTCAGCACCGTCATGCCCTCCCGGATGAGCGCCGGGGTGTTCGGCATCGCACGCACGATGTGGGCTTCGGGCGCCCAGCCGGCCAGCTGGCGCGTTGTCACCCCTGCGCAGAGGCTGATCAACAGCGTGCCACGCAGCGCGTCGGACAGGCCGGGAGCTTCGAAGACCTCGCTCGCGCCTTGCGGTTTGACGCCGAGCAGGACGACGTCGGCGCCGCGTACGGCCTCCAGGTTGTCGGTCGTGGTCGTCCAACCGGTCGCCGCGGCAAGGCGCGCCGCCGTGTCGGCGTGGCGCGTGGTCGCGACGACGTCCCAGTCCGCGCCCAGCCCCGCTGCTTGCAAGCCGCCGACGACCGCGCGTCCCATCGTCCCACAGCCGATCACCGCCAGTCTTCGCTTCATCACGGCCTCCGCGCGTGCACTATCATCGACAGGGGGCTGGTCGAACGCGGTCGGTCGTGGTTGGATGTCAGCGCGAGGTTGCGATGCTCGGGATGTGGCTGTGGGTGGGGTGTGCCGGGCTGACCGGGATGGAGGGCGACAAGTCAGAGGACTCCGGCACGCCGCCTGCAACGGTGGACTCTGGGCAGGACGCCGAGCCGCCGACGCCGCTCGACACCGCGCTGTCCGACACCGCGAACCCGGACACGCCGCCCGACGAGACCGGGGGACCGCCGATCGATACGGCGCCTCCGCCGCCTCCGCCTCCGCCGCCTTCGGCCATCCCGTCGTCACTTGAGGGGTTGAACCTACTCGTCAACCCGGGCAACGAGACGGGCGACCTCACGGGGTGGACGGTTCTGACCTCGGGAGGCGACGGCATCGCCGCGCTCGCGTCGGGGCCGCATAGCGGGGGCTATGCCGCGGGCACGTCGTACGGGTTCAGCGACCGCGGTCAGGTGATCGACTTGCTGGCGGCGGGCTTTTCGGTCGACATGCTCGACGCGGTGCCGCGCGTGCACGTCGAGACTTGGATCCGTGAGATGTGCACCACCGGCGACAGCTACGAGCTGGAGATCACGCTGCTCGACGCCGCCGGGGCCGTGTTGGAGACGCGCGTGCTGTCGGGCACCATCAACTCCGGCGTGGCCGGGTGCGACTATGCGGACGACACCTGGCAGCTTTTCGCGTTCGATCTCTCGGGCTACCCTGTGGGCGTGCGGTCGATCACCTACCGAGAGGGCGGAGACGACGCGGAGTTTTGGGCGGGGCACTACGGCGTGTTCTTCGATGACGCCGTGGTGGCGCTGTACAACCCGTGAAGGGGCACGCTGCGCCTTGGAGCTGGGTCGGCGGCTTGTGGCTCGCTGGCTGCGGGCTCACCAGTTTGTCGGATGGCAGCAAGCCGCCGGCAGACACCGCCGAGGTGGTGGAGACGGCGGCGGCCGACGACTCGGATACGCCCCGTCCGCCGCGCGACACCGACGGGTGGGACAGCGGCGCTTGGGGGAGTGGACCCTCGGACACGCCCGCCGACACGCCGGTGGACTCTCCGCTCGATACGCCGGTCGACACGCCAACCGACACGCCCGTTGACCCCGAGCCCGAGCCACCGCCCGACACCCCTGTCGACACCGGTTGCGCGCCGTTGGTCACCTACGCGGATGCGGACGGCGACGGACATGGGGACCCAGCGTCCGCGACGAGCACGTGTTCGGTCGCGCCCGGCCGCGTCACCCTCGGTGACGACTGTGACGACGACAACGTCCGTCGCACCCCCGGACGGGTCGAGGTCTGCGATGGTCTCGACAACGACTGCGACGGTACCTTCGCCACCGTCCAGCGTCTGGGTCGCACCGTTGAGCACGCGCCGTACTGCCAGAACTACAACAACGGCAACGACAGCTGTTTTGGCGAGGCTTGGTCGGGTCGTGGCTACATGCACTGCCACTACCATGCGTCGTTCGGCGCGGGACGCGGTGTCTGTCAGGCGCGAGGAATGGACCTCGTCGATCTCGGCAGCGCCGCGGAGAGCAACGCCGTTCTCGGGGCCTTCGACGCCCAGGATGGCGAGTCTTGGGACGACCTCTGGCTCGGTGGCGAGGAGGCCGGCACCGCGCGGTGGTTCCGTTGGGTTCGACTCGGTCAGAACTTCTGGGAGAACGGCGCGGTGGGCGCCCGATTCGCGGACTGGCGCTCGGGTGAGCCGAGCAACGACGGCGCCGGCGGTAGCGATGACTGCGTCTCGGCGCGGCAGTCGGACTTCCGTTGGAACGACCGCGACTGTGGCGGAAGCATCGAGTTCATCTGCGAGTGGTGACCCGCGCGCGGTCCTCGGCTTGCGAGCCCAGCGTGCGTCCGGTAGACAGGGACGTCCGGGGACCGCTCGATGACCTTCGTCCAGACCGAGTTCCTCGCCTTGTTCGCGACGGTGTTTGCCCTGTACTGGGGCATGCCCGCGCGACCGTGGCGCCGCGTCGCGCAGAACGCCTTGCTGCTGGTGGCGAGCTGCGTGTTTTACGGCTGGGTCCACCCGTGGTTCTTGATCCTGCTGTTCGCCTCGGCCACCGTCGACTTCTTCGCGGCGCGCTTCATGACGTCGCACTCGCACCAGAAGGGCCAACTCCTCGCGGTGAGCATGGCCGCCAACCTCGGGATGTTGGCGTACTTCAAGTACTACAACTTCTTCGTCGAGAACGTTGTGGCCGCCCTCGGTCTGCTCGGCCTGCACGCCGACTTGGCGACGATGAGCATCATCTTGCCGGTGGGCATCTCGTTCTACACGTTCCAGACGATGTCCTACACCCTCGACGTCTACCGAGGAAAGCTCAAGGCCTGCGACAGTTTTCTCGACTATGCCGTCTACGTCACGTTCTTCCCACAGCTCGTCGCAGGCCCGATCGAGCGTGCGGTCGACCTCCTCCCGCAGATGGAGCGTGAGCGGACGTGGTCGTGGCAGCGACTCGCCTCGGGCTTTGGGCGTGCGATCTGGGGCGGTGTGCAGAAGGTCGTGATCGCGGATTCGCTCGCGCCTTACGTGAACGAAGTGTTCATGCTCAAGGACCCCGCGTTCCCGATGGTCGTGGCTGCCGGGTTCGCCTTTGGCGTCCAAATGCTCGGTGACTTCGCCGGTTATTCGAACATGGCGCGGGGCACGGCGCGGATGCTCGGGTTCGAGCTCAGCGTCAACTTCGACCGCCCGTACTCGGCGCTGTCCACGCCGGAGTTCTGGCGTCGGTGGCACATCACGCTGTCGAGCTGGGTCGGTGACTACGTCTACACGCCGCTGCTGCGCTCAGGCCGTCCGTCGATGTGGCGTACCACGATGGCGCTGTGGGTGACGTTCCTGGTCGTTGGCCTCTGGCACGGTGCGAGCTGGAACTTCATCAGCATCGGTGTCTGGAACGCGATCTGGATGACGTTCTACACCTTCGCCATCCCGTCGATACCGCTTCGGTGGCGTGAGAACCCCGTCGGTCAGGTGCTGGCGTGGGTGTTTCACACGGGCTTTGTGCTGCAGGTGACGGGGTTGATGTTCCGTGAGTCGACGATGACGCGCGTGTTCCAGCATCTGTCGGGTGCGTTCGACCCGGTCGAGCCGCTCGAGTGGACGGCGGCGGGGATGGTGTTGTCGATGGCCGTCCTCGGGACCATCCCCGAGAACCTGGCGCAGTGGGCCGAGGACAAGGTGTGGCCTCGCTTGGAAGCCTCGGTCTGGGGCTGGCCGGTCAAGTCGACGCTTTGGGCGTGCGGGATCGTCGCGATCTACCTGTTCCATCGCGATGTCAGCGAGGACTTCATCTACTTTCAGTTCTGAGGGAGGCGGCGTTGGATACGCTCGTCGATCGCGTCCGTTCCCGTAACCAGCGCACCGATCGCGCCCTGACCTTCGTCGTCGACGGGGACGCGCAGGAGGTCCACTGGTCGTGGTCCGAGCTGGCGGCCCGCATGGAAGCTGCGGCTGCCGCAGTGCTCGGTGTCGCTGCCCCCGGCGAGCGCGTCCTGCTGCTCTATCCCCAAGGGTTGGACTACGTTGCCGGCTTGCTCGGCTGCATGGCAGCGGGCGTGCTTGCGGTCCCCCTCCAGCCGCCGGGACGTCATCGCGCGGCGGCCGCTCTCCCCAAACTCGAGGCGATCGCGGCGGATGGCGGCGTCGTGGCGGTCCTCACCGTCTCGTCCTTGGTCGACGAGATGCGCGATCTCGTCGGACGATGCGCGCCGCTCGCCCACGCGAGGCTGCTCGCGACGGATCTCGCGCCCGTCCCGGCGGTGGCGGTCGACCGCCCGATCGCGATGCACGAGACGGCCTACCTCCAGTACACCTCGGGCAGCACGTCGACGCCCAAGGGTGTGGTGGTCAGCCATCGGAACCTAGCGTACAACCTGATGGATTTCTCTGACGGCTACGGTCACGACGAGGCGTCGGTGATGGTGAGCTGGCTTCCGACGTTCCACGATCTCGGGTTGGTCTACGGGGTGTTTTTGCCGATCCACCTCGGCTTCCGCTCGGTGCTCCTCGACCCCATGCACTTCCTCGCGCGTCCGATGCGTTGGCTCGAAGCGATCGCCCGCCACCGCGGGACGCACGCGCCTGCTCCCAACTTCGCGTTCGAGCTGTGCGCGGCGAAGTCCACCCCGGCTGCCCGCGCATCGCTCGACCTGCACAGCTGGAAGGTCGCGCTCAACGGCGCGGAGCCGATCCGCTACGCGTCCGAGGCGCGCTTTGTCGAGGCGTTCGCCGTCTCCGGGGTGACCTGGGCCACGCTGAGCCACGCCTATGGGATGAGCGAGGCGACCGCGGTGATCAGCAAGGAGCCGCTCGGCTCCGAGCGTCGGTGGTTCGATCTCGATGAGGCCGCGTTGCGGGACCACCGCGTCGTCGTCGCACCCAGCGGGACACCAGGCACCCTGCGCGTCGCCGGTTGCGGCGCAACCACGCACGAGACGGTGGTTGTCGCGGTTCACCCTGAGACCCTCACGGTGCTCGGCGAGGATGCCGTGGGAGAGCTTTGGGTCGGCGGACCCACCCGTGCCGAGGGCTACTGGAACAACGCGGCGGCCTCGGCCGAGACCTTCGGCGCCTACACCGCGGACGGTCGCGGGCCTTTTCTGCGCACCGGCGACCTTGGTGCCGTCGTCGGGGGCCAAGTTGTCGTGACGGGACGCTGGAAGGACCTGGTCATCCTGCGCGGCGAGAACCACTACCCGCAAGACATTGAGTGGGCCGCCGAGCGCGCCCACACCTCGCTGCGACCGAGTGGTTCGGCCGCCTTCTCGGTGCAGGACGCGGGTGGCGAACGCTTGGTGTGGATCGGCGAGGCCGCGTTGACCCCGACGGACGACCCTGACGGCGTCTTCGGAGCCGTTCGCGAAGCGTTGGCGACGCTCGGCCTTGCGGCCGACGCCCTGGTTCTGGTCCCGCCGCGGACGCTGTTCAAGACGTCGAGCGGCAAGATCATGCGGCGCCGCATCGCGGCCGCGTGGGCGACCGGTGAGCTGCCGATCGTCGCTACTTGGTCCAAGCCACCGGTCGACAGCGCGGCCTCCGCGGCGGCGACGTCCTTGGAGGAAGCGTCTTGGTCGACGGCTCTCGACGCCTTGCCCCCTGGACCGCGCGCCGCCGCGCTGCGGGAGCGGATCCTCGGATGCGTCGCGGCGATCACGGGCCTGCCCGCCGAGGCGCTCGACGCGGACACGCCGTTGCGGGAGCTCGGTCTAGACTCGGTCGCCGCCGTGGAGCTCGCCGACGCCGTGACGCTTGGACTCGGTCGTCCGCTGGAGGTGACGGCCTTGTTCGAGCACCCGACCGCGCGGGCGCTCGCCGCCTACCTGTTGGCCTCGCCCGCAGCGCCGGTGGCGCCTGTACCGCCTGCGCCGGTGTCGGGAGGGGCTGCACCGATCGAAGCGCTCGGCGCCGACGACCTCGCGGCGTTGCTGCGCGCTGAGCTCGACGACCTGTGAACCGCCTGTACGACGGGTCCGCGCGGCTGCAGGGGTGGTCCGCGCTCGCCGCGGCGCGCGGATGGCCGGCCCTGGGTTCCGCGCTGGGGTCTGACGTTCGGCGGTTGTCGGACGCGTACAACCAGACGGGCCACGCGCCTGCGCGGTGGGACGCGGGCCTGCAGTCGGCTCGCTTGTTGTTCTTCCTGCCGCGCGATGTGCTCAAGACCGCGGCTTGGGCGCGGGACGCCGCGCGTGCGGCCCCGGACCGCCCGCTGCGCGTTCTTGATCTCGGGGCGGGGCTGGGCGCGACGACCATCGGGTTCGCCGATGCGCGACAGGCGCTCGGGTTGGCGCCGATCCAAGACGTCACGCTGGTCGACGCGGAACCGACGGGGCTGGCGATCGCTGCGGAGGTCGTCTCGGTGGCGCTGCCGGGGATCGACGTCCGCGTCGTCGTCGGCGACCTCCGCGGCGAGCTCACGGCCGCGCGCTACGACGTGGTCCTGCTGGGACAGGTGCTCTGTGAGCTCGATCGCGCAGCGCCCGCTTCGGAGCGCGTCGCCGCCCACGCCGAGCTGCTGCGGGCTGCGTTGGACACGGTGGGCGACGACGGCGTCGTGTTCGTTCTCGAACCTGCGTTGAAGGTCGGGACGCGGCACCTGCAGGCGGTGCGCGACGCGCTGGTGGCCGCGGGGTGCGGCGTCATCGCGCCGTGTCCGCACGCCGAGGCCTGCCCGATGTTGGCGCGTCCTCAAGACTGGTGCCACGGCTGGGCGGATGGCGTCCTCCCAGAGCCCCTTCAGCCGATCGCGCGAGATGCCGGGCTACGGTGGGAAGGGCTGACGGCGGCGCAGCTCGTGCTGCGACGAAGCCCGCGCCTCGACGTCGATGCCGCGCGTGCGGTCAGCCCGCTGTCGAGGACGAAGGGGCGCAGCGACGCATGGTGGTGCACGACCGCGGGGACGCTGACCCACGTGGGGCGGCTCGATCGCCACGCGTCGGCAGCGAACGCGGCTTGGGACGACGTCCGCGTGGGGGATGCCGTGTCGTTCGACGGGCGGGGGAGCCCGTCACCGCGCGTCGGACCTGAGACCGTCGTGGCTCGCTTCGCTCGCTGAGGGGCGTCGCGCGCTTCGGTCGTTAACGGTGACCGATGTAGGTGGTCGGGGCGACGAGATCGTCGAGCGCTGCTTCAAACCTCTGCGCGCCGTCCGCAGCAGGTGCATCCAACGGCCGCAACCCGAGGTCGGCGTACAGCGAGGCGACCTGCGCGTTCTTCGGCGTGGGCACGTACTCGCCGCGCACGATGCGGTACCCGGCCTCGGCAGCCTGACGCAGGAGCGCGCCGAACACGTAGGCCTCGGCCGTGCGGGCGATGACGCGGCAGCTCATCAGCCACGTGTCGATCCGCAACGCGCCGTCGTCATCGGGCACCGCGAGCAGCACGGCGACCAGCCCGTGGTCACCGAACCGATCGGCGAGCCGCAACGTGAAGCAGATCGCCCCAGGTCGCGTCCGCATCGCATCGACGACGTCCTGGGGATGTCGGCGGGTGGTGAGGTTCCACTGGTTCGTTTTGCCGAGCAGCTGGACGACGCGGGGGAGATCGGCGTCGTCGATCGGCCGGATGTCGCCGACCATCGCGAGGCTCCGTAGGTACGTCGGCAGGTCGGCGGCGGTCGCGCTCAGCGCCTGACGGGCACGCTCTTGCGCGTACTGATCCGCGCGGGTCGCATCCTCCTGCGTGAGCGCGAGCGCCTCGAACCATCGGCCCCGTGAGAGCGCCTCGACGTAGCCGCTGGGGTCGGTCGGCAACTCGATCACCTCGACCATCGGCAACGCCTGACGCACCTGCTCGCGCTCGGCGGGGTTGTCGTCGACGAAGACGAAGGCGTCCAGCCCGAGGTTGAGCGCGGCCGCGATCCGCCGCAAGCTCTCCGATTTTGGGCCCCAGTTTGCCTCGAACGCTGCGAAGTCCTGTAGCTGGAGCACCATCGCGGGGTTGTCGGTGAAGGGCGCCTCGGCGTCGGCGCGCTCGTTCTTGCTCGCGACGGCGAGCAGAATGCCACGCGCACGGAGCGCCTTACAGGCTGCCTGGAACGTGCGGAAGGCTTCGCCGTCGGCCGATTCGCCGAGGCCGACGCCGAGCGCGCCCAGCTCGCCGACGACCCCGCCCCACAGGGTGTTGTCGAGGTCGAGGACGACGACCTTCTTGCTCCCGACGCGCAGCGCTTGCACGCCCGCTGCGAGGGCTTGCGCGAGCGCAACGGTGCCCGCCTCCGAGAAGGGCTGCTTGGTCCAAGCCCATCGTCGGTCGTCGTAGAAGGCTCGGCGGCCGACGTCGCCGGCGACGACGTCGAGGTCGAGGAAGTAGGCACCGTCGGGGAGAGCGGCGCGGAGCGCCTCGTTGGCGGCGCGAACAGTGGCCCGGTCGCCGGGGGCTTGACCCCCAAGAAACAACCCACGCGCCCCGTCGTGGGGCGTGTCGTAGCCTACCTGCAGGATCGCGCAGCCCATCGCGCGCAGCGGCGCCCAGACGCCCTGCCAGAAGGCCACCGCGTCGGCGACGCGCTCGCTGGTGGGCGCGCCGGCATCACCGAGGAGGCGCTGCGTCCAAGGGAGCAGGACGACGACGTCGGGCCTTGTGTCGGGCTGCGCGCCCAGCATCAGCGCGTCCTGCATCACCTGGTCGTAGCCGCCGTCACGCACGACAGCGGGGAGGCCGCGTGCAGCGGCCGCGGCCGTCAGCGACGTCGCGAGCCACGACGTGGTGCACTGTCCGAGGAGATGGACGCGCAGCCCTGGGGCCGCCACCAGCCCCTTGCGGATCAGGCCGTCGAGGAAGCGCCCGGCTTCGTCGTAGGCCATTGCGTCGTCGACACCGGCACGTAGGGCCGTGATCACGTGATCCCAGGCAGCCTGCGTGGCGCCCTCGCGTCGCATCGCGCGCGCGTGCGCGAGGAATGCGCTCATCGTCCCGCTCCGTTCAGTAGCACTGCGACCGGCTGGTGCTGGAGAACACGTTGACCGGCGTGACCGCGGCCGCGGGGAAGCTCACGGTCGCTGCCTGCCAGACCTCGCCCTGGTTGGTCAGCGTGGTCTGCATCGTGTCGACGATGAGGCCGTCGATGTAGAAGTCCAGCGTCGCAAGGACGTTGGGGCAGTTCGGGTTGCTGCACGATGTCGCCCCGTTCTCGCCGTAGTAGTGGACTTGCACGTCGAACGTCACGTTACCGGGCATGTCGATCGTCGCCGTCTCGGGTCCGTAGCCGTCGATGTCGTCGCGATCGAGGGACGGCGACTCTGCACGTGTGTAGCCGGGCCACAGCGGAGCCCTGCGGCAGAAGGCGCAGTCGCCGGGGCCTTCGAAGATGCCGTAGGCTGGAAGCTTAACGTGCAGGTCGAGGTCGGTGTTCGTCGTGTTCCACGTGAGCTGCACGTAGAACCGGTGCGCCGTCGGTGCGGCGTGCACGATGACCTTGTCGGGGGTGCTGTCCCAGACGCCACCGCTGTTCTTGACCGTGAGCTTGATCTCGTAGTCGCCAGCGAGGTCGGCGACGAAGGTGGGCCGCTGGGCGGCCGGGCGGATCAACAACGCGGAGCTACCGGCAGGACGGCGGATGATCGTCCAGTCGTAGGCCGTGATCGCGAGCCCAGCCGGATCGAACGAGGCGCTGCCGTCGAGGCGCACGAGATCGAGCGGGTCGACGTTCTGGTCGATCCCTGCCATGGCGATCGGCTCACCCGGGGGCGAGGTCGGCGTGTCGTCAGGGGGCGGCTCGTCGACGACGTCTTCGGGCGTGTCGGCGGGCGGCGTGTCCTCGGGCGGCGCCTCCGGCGTGTCTGCGGGCGCCGGGAACGTGTCCTCGGCTTCCGGCACGTTCTCGGTGGGCTTGACGATCGTGTACTGGCTCGCACAGGCGGCGAGCAAGGAGAGGACGGCGAACGCGGCGGCGCGGAAGGCGGGCATGGGGGCTCCTCGCGTGGCGCCTACGTAGCACGGCGCACGGGCGTTCGCTGGTGCTCGGACGTCGTGGACGCGCTTAGGACTTGGCCGCGCGCCGCGCCGAAGCGATCCAGGTCGCCCAACGTCCCCGCTCCGGGGGCATGAGGGCCTCGAGCGCGTCGAGGAAGGCGTCGAGGTCGCCGCGTGCTTGGGACAGACCGCGAGGGGAGCGGCGCGCGGCTTGCAGCACCCAGTCGACGGGCAGGTGCCCAGCTTCGGTGAGCTTGGCGCCGTGCAGAAGGGGGCGTGATTGCACGCGGTCAAGCGCAGCGGCGGCGTCGAGTGTCGGAAACTCTCGTGCCAGGCCGACGAGGGCGGCGTTGATCGCGTCGAGATGTCGCCGGATCTCGGCTTGGCCGAGCGCCGTCGCCGCGGTGGACGGCGCCGAGAGGTGGCTGTCGGTGGTGGTGTCCTCGGTCAGTTCGAGGCGGTCCTCGTCTTCGGCGTCGAGGAGAAATGCGGATTTGTCGCCGCCTCGCTTCTTGTCGAGCGCGCCCGCGAACGCCTCGTGTCGGCTCGCCTGGTCGTCGCCTTGGGTGTGCAACGCCGCAAACCAACCGCGCTCCGTCCAAGCGTCCAGCCAAGCGAGCGCCGTCCACGGCTCGGCGTCGAGGCGCTCGGCGAGCGCTTGCACGGGCGTCGGCTCCCTCGCCGACGTCTGGACGTGGGCAGCGAGCGGGTCGTCGGCGGGCTCGGCGGCGCGGAGCTGGGCCAGCGCGAGCGTGCGTCGGGCCGCATCGGCGATCGCCGCGGCGCGGTCGAGCACGGCGAGCGGGTCGAGGTCGAGGAGGACGTCGCCGTGTGGAGGGGCGCGACCGATGTCGAAGGTCGGTGTTGTCGGCGCGCGGCTGACCCGTGCGAGCACTTCGAGGAAGCGCTCGTCGCGCTGGCGGGCACGGTCGACGGCCGGTGCGAGCGCGTACAGCGCGTCGACGTCGCCTCGGGTCGCGGCCGCCCGCAGGGCTGCAACGCCGGGCGTGACGCGGCCGGTCCGCTCCCATCGCCGAAGCAGCGCCACGGCCTCGTCAGCGGCCCGTGCAGCGATCGGGGCGCCGTCGAGCCACCAGACGCATAGCTCCGCGGCTCCGGCACCGACGACGAGTCGACCCGAATGGCCTTCTTGCGCCAGTCGTCGCATCGTCGCGCGCACCGACAACGGCTTGAGGCTGATCGCCACCGCCCCTCCCTCTCGGGACGACGGTAGCACCGTTTACGTCGACCTGTTTACGCCGAGCGGAGCAGGCCGGGGTCGACATGGGGCCGAAGCGCGGACTTCGCGCGGGACAGGCGCGACATGACGGTCCCGAGCTCGAGGTTCAGCACCTCGGCGATCTCCTCGTAGGAGTGGTCGCCCCAGAATCGCGCCTGCAGCACGGCTTGGTGGTCGGCCGAGACGAGGCGCATCGCGTCCTGCAGCGCGCGTCCTTGTTGATGCTGGAGCACCACCTCGGGCGCGAGCGCGGGCGCGGCGGTCGGCTCGCGGAGACCGGCGAGGATCTCGCCCCGGCGCTTGCGATCGCGGACCTGGTTGAAGCAGAGGTTGGCCGTCACGCGACGGAGCCACGCCCCGATCCGAAAGTCGTCGTCCCACAGGCGGCGCTCGCGCATCGCGCGGAGCAACACATCTTGAGCGACGTCGTGGGCATGGTCCTCGTCGTGGACGATGCCGAGCGCGTGACGGACGATGCGCGCGCGGTACCGGGCGACCAGCTTCGACCAAGCGCGCTCCGGGGCGGATGCCGCGAGGTGCTTGAGGTCGGCGTCGGGGTCGTTCGTGCGGAGCAGGGTGAGCGTCGCCATCATTCCTCCTCGTCCCGGTGGGGGACGCAGGGTTGGACGATGGCGCGGCGGGTTCCTTCACCGTGTCGGTCGCGCGCGCTGCAAACGATCGTGGACAGCCGTCAACGCGACGTCAAGCAGCGACTCAGCGGCGGCGGGTGACCCGGTCGGCGTGCGGCGTGCTGAAGCGGACGGCGGACTCGTGGCCGTGGTCGGCGTCGTCGGGGAGCGCTGCGAGCCAAGCTTCGTAGGCCGCGCCGTCGAGCTTTTGAATGCGCGCCTGATGTTCGACGATGCGAACGTCGAAGGCGGACGCGGGGTCGACGGGGATCGGCGGGGTGTTGGACATCGAGTGCTCCTCGCGGCGCGTCGGCGCCGGCGTCGGTGGAAGAAGGTTCGCGCGCGGTGCGTCGCTCAGATCTCGGGCGGAAGCTCGAAGTCGTCGGCGGCCGACGCAGCGGGGGCCTCGGGCGGCAGGGCGTCGTCGGCGGCGGGGGTGGCGCGGCGGGCGGTGGGCATGTGCTCGTCGTGCGCGAGGACGGCCGACTCGTCAATGTGGAACTTGCCCGCCGCGATCTCGCGAAGGGACTGCACGACCTCTTTGTTGTCCTCGTCGTTCTCGACGAGCTGGTCGGCGCCGCGGAGCAGCTGCTTGGTGCGCTCGGCGCTCACGAGGACGAGCGAGAAGCGGTTCGAGATCGTCTCGAGGCAGTCTTCGACGGTGATGCGGGCCATGGGTGCTCCCGGGCATGAATGCGACGGCGCCCCTTAGTCTTCGATCGGGCAGGCCGCAACCCGCGTGACCTCACGTCGTTGGATCCGGCGGAGCGCTTGACGCGTGCGCGGCGGTGTCTAGGGAGCGCGCGTACGCGGTGCCCTGTGGGTGGCCGCGGCTTGATGTGCCGATGGCTCGCCGCCTCCCCGGTGCGGCGTCGGCTCCGAACCCGTGGCGGTGATGCCGCCCGTCCGTGAGTGGAGGATCCATGAACGTTCGTCCCCTGCATGACCGCATCCTCGTCCAGCGCGTCGAGGGAGAGACCAAGAGCAAGGGCGGCCTCATCCTGCCGGGCAGCGCCCAGGAGAAGCCGTCCGAGGGCATCGTGCTCGCCGTCGGCACCGGCCGCGTCGACAAGGAAGGCACCGTCACGCCGCTGATCGTCAAGGTCGGCGACCGCGTCGTCTTCGGACGCTACGGCGGCACCGAGATCAAGGTTGATGGCCAAGATCGCCTCGTCCTCCGCGAAGAGGACATCTACGGCATCGTCGGCTGAAACCCATCCCATCCACGAGGGCCGAGGGCCGAGCGCCCCGCCCAACCCAGGAGATCGTCCCATGAGCGCCAAGGAAATCGTCTTTCAGGCCGAAGCTCGCGCCAAGATCCTCGCCGGCGTCGACGCGCTGGCCAACGCCGTCAAGGTGACGCTCGGCCCGCGCGGTCGCAACGTCGTGATCGAGAAGTCGTGGGGCGCGCCCGTCTCCACCAAAGACGGCGTGACCGTCGCCAAGGAGATCGAGCTCGACGACAAGTTCGAGAACATGGGCGCCCAGATGGTCAAGGAGGTCTCGTCCAAGACCTCGGATGTCGCCGGAGACGGCACGACCACGGCGACCGTGTTGGCCCAAGCCATCCTCCGCCACGGCAGCAAGCTCGTGGCCGCCGGGCACAGCCCGATCGACCTCAAGCGGGGCATGGACGCCGCGGTGGAGGCGATGGTCTCCGAGCTGCACCGGCTCGCGCGTCCGATCGGTGGCGCGGCCGACATCAGCCAGGTCGGCACGATCTCGGCCAACGGCGACCGCGAGATCGGCGACAAGCTCGCCGAGGCGATGGACAAGGTTGGCAAGGAAGGCGTGATCACGATCGAGGAGACCAAGGGTCTCGAGACCCTGCTCGAGACCGTCGAGGGCATGCAGTTCGACCGCGGCTACACCAGCCCGTACTTCATCACCGACGCCGAGAAGATGCAGGTCGTCTTCGAGGAGCCGCTGATCCTCGTCTACGAGAAGAAGATCAGCTCGCTTCGTGAGGTCAAGACCGCGCTGGAGCTGGCGATTCAGGCGAACCGCCCGATCGTCATCCTCGCGGAAGAGGTCGAGGGCGAGGCGATGCAGGCCCTGGTGCTCAACCGGCTTCGTGGCGCGCTCCGCGTGGTCGCGGTCAAGGCGCCCGGGTTCGGCGACCGTCGCAAGCGGATGCTTGAAGACATCGCGGCGCTCACGGGGGCCAAGATGCTCGCCGAGGAGCTGGGGACCAAGCTCGAGGACGTCACGCTCGCCGACCTCGGTTCTGCCAAGAAGGTCGTGAGCACCAAGGACCACACCACGATCATCGATGGCGCTGGCAGCCATGACGCCGTCACCGCGCGGATCGCGCAGATCCGTCGCGAGATCGACGACACCACCTCGGACTACGACCGCGAGAAGCTCCAGGAGCGCCTCGCGAAGCTCTCGGGCGGCGTTGCGATCATCAAGGTCGGCGCGGCCACCGAGCTCGAGATGAAGGAGAAGAAGGCGCGCGTCGAGGACGCCCTCAACGCGACGAAGGCCGCGGTCGAGGAAGGCATCCTCCCCGGCGGCGGCGTCGCGCTCCTCCGCGCGGCCAAGGTCGTCGACGGGCTGTCGCTCTCGGCCGAGCAACGCTTCGGCGCGCAGATCATCCAGAAGGCGGTCCAAGAGCCGCTCCGCCAGATCGTGGTCAACGCCGGCGAGGAGCCTGCGGTGGTCGTCGATCGCGTGCTCGGTGGCGACGCCACCTTCGGCTACAACGCGCGTGAGGGGATCTACGGCGACATGATCGCGATGGGCATCCTCGATCCCACCAAGGTCACCCGCTCGGCGCTCGAGAACGCGGGTCGGTCGCGAGCACGATGCTCACCACCGAGGCGATGGTCGCCGAGATCCCGCAGAAGAAGCCGGCGGCGCCGGCCGGCGG
>JBEIFN010000008.1:0-20366 GCA_040382435.1 Alphaproteobacteria bacterium | reverse complement strand
CCCATCCTGCACAAGGCGCACCACACGACTTACGACGACGGCTTCCCCATCCTCAGCGGCGTCACCGCGCCCGTGGTGAGCGCGTTCAACCACTGGGTGCCCAACCGCTACCTCTGGCTGTGGGCCTTTGCCGTGCTCTCCCTGGCGGACGTGCAGCTGTGCACGATGCTGTGCACCGCTTACTTCCCCGTGCTTGCGGGCAAGGGCGCGGCGGCGCGGGCTGCTGCGCGCTTCGTGCCTTGGGCGGCCTGCGCAGACGCCTCGGCCGGTGGACCGGCGGGGTGCGCGGCGGACGTCGGCGTCGACGGCGCAGGTCGCGAACCGTTGTCGTTCGTCGGCGCTGCCCCCGGAGCGAGCGCGTCGGCGGACGCCGTGGGCATGACCTGTGCAGCGGCGTCGTTGGAGACGCTTGGCGGGGCATCGGCGCCGGGAGGAACGCCCTCTGCATCGAACGCCGTGGCTTCGGGCGGCTCCAAGGCGAGGATCGCACGGTCGAGCGCTCCGAGAACGAGCGTTCGGAGGGCCTCGGCGCCGCGTCGACGAAGGTGCAGGCCTGTCCAAGTCATCGTGGGCTCCGCGTGAGCGCCGCGCGGGGTCGTGCGTCGGGGGCCCAGCGGGATGGGCGCCCGCGAGGCGTCACGGGTCGATCAGCTTGCTGCTGAACGGGACGCGGCTCGAGAAGTCGTAGGAAGCGAGCCAGAAGCCGTCGGCGACGCGGACCACCTCGTTGTGGAACCCGACCGCGTGGTCGGCCACGCCGATCGTGCTGTTGGACCACACCGCGCCGGTCTTCTCGGCGAGCTTCATGTCGTT
This sequence comes from Alphaproteobacteria bacterium, assembly GCA_040382435.1. Taxonomy (GTDB): domain Bacteria; phylum Myxococcota_A; class UBA796; order UBA796; genus JBEIFN01. The sequence continues at coordinate 19,553 of JBEIFN010000008.1, read as the reverse complement.
GTTCTGGCCGTCGTAGTAGACGACCGCCGTGGTGCCGCCACGCGTGAAGATCTCGGTGTCGGCACCGACGTACTCGCCCGCGTCGGCGATCTCGAGCGACCACCCGCCGGCGCCGCGACGGCCGACGATCAGGTCTTGGTTCGTGACGTCGTGGAAGGCGACGACGAGCGAGCCTTGGTCGACGACCAGGCTCGGCCATTGGCCCATGTCGGTGCCGGCAGCGGTGACGAAGGACTGCGCGAACACGCCGCCGGTGCCCTCGAGCAAGCCGAGGCGCTGCTGGCCCGCGTCGTAGTAGGCGATGTACTCGGTGCCACCGTCGATCAACAGGCGTGCGAACTTGCCGACGTCGCCGTCGCGCGTGGTGACGCTGCCGTCTTCGGCGGGCTCGGAGACGAACGGCTGGCCGGACTGCACCTCGGCGATCGTCCAGGTGTACTCGCCGCTGTCGCCGTTGACGCCCGCGAAACGGGCGGTCTTGAGCTTCTTGGTGCCGCCGTCGTAGTAGGCGATGACGGGGTTGCCTTGCGCGTCGAGCGCGAGGCTGGCACACTCGCCGGCCGCCGGTGCGGAGCCCGAGCCGCTGTCGACGAGGCCCGTCGTCCAGCTCTTGACCCCGCCGAGCCGGTGCGCGAACCGGAGGTCCTTCTTGGTGGCGTCGTAGTAGGCGATCCACACCGTGCCGTCGGGGGCGACCTTCATCGACGCGAACTTGCCGCGGTCGCCGACGTCGAGGCCCGAGCTGTTGTCGAAGTAGCCGTCGACCTGCTCGTGGGCCCAGGCGATCGAGCCGTCTTCGGCCTCGGTGCCGACGGCGAACGTCAGCGCGCCGTTCTCGCGGTCGTACCCGGCGAGCAGGAGGCGCTGATCATCGGGGGCGACGCCCATCGACAACCACGAGCCGAAGTCGGCCGGGGCGGCGTCAGCGGCCGGATCCTCGTAGGGGTCGTCGACCAGAAACGCGGTCTTGTTGCAGCCGGCGGCCGCCGAGAGCAGGAGGACGGTCGCAAGCGGGGTCGACGGGCGCATGGAGACTCCGGAGTTCACGCGTCAGGATGCCACCTTGCGGGCTGGTCGTCAAGGTCTGCGCGACGCCGGATCGGTGGTGGATGCAGCTTCGCAGCGGTGCTCGGGCTGGCTGGGCCAAGGCCGGGCCGATGCGCGGCGAAGGTGGTGCATGCGCGCATCGACGCCGACGATGTCTCCGGGGGCGAGCGCGTCCCAGAGGTTCTCGCCGTCGAGCGGCTCGGACGACAGCACGAGGTGTTGGACGGGTGCGCCGTCGACGGGCGGCGCCTCGCACGACGTCGCGAAGAACGCGCATCGGTCGCGGTCGGGGCAGCGCTGCTTGTGTGTGGAGACGAACAGCTCCTTGCCGCCTTGATGCGCGGCGAGGAGGTCGCCGTCGGTGACCACGAACGTCAGGTAGGTCGGAGCCGGGTTGTCGTCGGTGAGCGCGCGCACATCGGCGATGGCGGCCTGCATCGCCTCGACGACGTCGTTGAGCTGGGTGCCGGGCCGCGTGAGGTCGGCGCGAAGGCTCAGGTGGGTCAAGAACAGGAAGAAGACGACCTCGGAGTCGGTGTCGCCCAGGATGAACCGTCGCAGCGCCGGCGCGACCTTGGCGAGAAGGGCCTCGCGGATCGCCTCGAAGCCGGCGAGGTCGCCGTTGTGCGCGAAGGTCCATCGGCCGTACTGGAACGGGTGGCAGTTGAGCGGGTGAAGCTCGCCGCGGGTCGCCTTTCGGATGTGTGCGAGCACCGTGCGGCTGGTCACGACGCCACCGACGCGGCGGAACAGCGCGTCGGTCGCCGCCGTCCCGGTCGACTTGATCACGTGGGGAGCGCCCGCCATGTAGTAGACGACGCCCCAGCCGTCGGGGTGGCGCTCGCTCTGCACCGCCAGCGCGTTCTCGGCGCTGAGCAGGCTGCGATGGACCTGGCTGTCGAGAACGCTCCGGAACCCGAAGATGCGGCACATGTCGCGCCCCTTGTCAGCGAATGTCGCGTAGCCGTCACGCCGCTGGCTCGCAAGGCGGCCGCGTGGGTGGAGCAGCGACGCCTTGGGCGTTAGGCGCGCGCGTTCGGGGAGGTCGCGGATGACGACGTCGATGCAGGGGCGGCTGTTCTTCGTCGTGGGTGCGCCGCGCTCGGGCACCACACTGCTGATGCGGATGCTGAATGTTCATCCCGAGATCTTTACGCGCCCCGAGCCGCACTTGCTCACGCCGCTCGCGCACCTCGGCTTTGACGCGTGGGTCGACAAGGCGCCTTACGACCAGCTCCAGGCGTCGCAAGCGATCCGGGAGTGGGTGGCGGAGCTGCCCGGTGGGGAGGCGACGTACCGCGCCGCGCTGCGTGCCTACACCGACACGCTGTACGGTGCGGCCGTCGAAGGGACGGGGAAGCGCTACTTCCTCGACAAGACGCCCGCGTATGGCTTGATCCTGCCGTTTCTCGCCGCGACGTTCCCCGACGCCGTCTTCGTGATCCTCACGCGGCATCCGCTCGCGATCTTCTCCAGCTTTGCCGAGAGCTTCTTTGATGACGACTGGGAGGCGGCCCATCACCACAACCCCGTCGTCGAGCGCTACGTCCCCGCGCTCGCGGCGTTCGTGCGCGCGCACGGCGTGCAGCGGTTCCATCACGTCCGCTACGAGGACCTGGTCGCCGACCCCGAGAAGGAGCTGCGCGCGATCTGCGCCGCCGCCGACATCGCCTACACCGACGATCTCATCGACTACGGCAAGAAGAAGGTCGAGGGCAAGGGACTCGGCGATCCGATCGGCGTCGCCAAGGACTCGCGCCCCAACACCAAGTCGATCCACAAGTGGGCGGCGAGCGTGGCGCACAACCCGGCGCGGCTCGCGATGGCGCACCGGATGATCGCGGCGTGCACCGACGAGGATCTCGCCGTGTTCGGCTACGACCGGGATTCGCTGTGGGCGCCGCTGGCGGACGTTTCGCCCGAGGCCGCCAAGAAGGCGCAGGCCAAGGCCAAGTCGTGGGATCGGTACGCGCTCGAGCGGCGCACGCTGGTCTGGTTGCGCAAGGACATCGAGAACCGTTGGTACGGCAAGCTCCTTCGCAAGCTGCGGTTCGTCATCGACGTCTTGCTTCGGTGACGTGGGCGGGGTTGTCGGCGCGTGGGCGGTGCCTACCGGTTCGCCGAAACCCTACCCGGAGAGTCGACCATGTCTGACGAGCAGCTTGGCTTCAAGGCCGAGGTTCAGCAGCTCCTCGATCTGATGATCCACGCGGTCTACAGCAACCGCGATGTCTTCCTGCGTGAGCTCCTCTCGAACGCCGCCGACGCGCTCGACAAGGTGCGCTTCCTCGCGCTGACGCACAGCGATCTCGTCGCTGCCGTCGGTGAGCCCTCCGTGCGCGTCACGGTTGACAAGGAAGCCAAGACGATCACCCTCGAGGACGACGGCGTCGGCATGACGCGCGAGGAGGCGATCACCAACCTCGGCACCATCGCGCACTCGGGCTCTCGGCGCTTCTTCGAGGAGCTCAAGGCGCAGGGCGCCGAGTCCGCGCCCGACCTGATCGGTCGGTTCGGCGTCGGCTTCTACAGCAGCTTCATGGTCGCGACGCGCGTCGAGGTGGTCACACGTTCGGCGCTCGCCGACGCCGCCGCGGTGCGGTGGACGAGCGAAGGCAACGGCACGTTCTCGGTCAGCGAGGCCGAGCGCGACCACCGCGGCACGACGATCACGCTCCACCTCCGGGACGACGCTGTGGAGTACCTCGAAGGTTGGAAGCTCCGGCAGATCATCAAGCAACACAGCAACTACCTCAACTGGACGGTGCTCCTCGACGGCGAGCCTGCCACCAGCGGCAAGGCGCTCTGGCGCGAGGCGCCATCGAGCGTGTCCGACGACGACGCCAACGAGCTGTATCGGTCGCTCGCCTTCGACATGGAGCCGCCGGCGTTGCGGGTCCATCTGTCGGTGGAGTCGCCGCTCCAGGTCGCGGCCATGCTGTTCGTGCCCAAGCACCGGCCTTACGACCTTTTCAACCCCGAGGCCGACAAGGGGCCGAGGCTTTACGTCCGTCGGGTGTTGATCGACGAGCACGCCAAGGACCTGCTACCGGACTGGTTGCGCTTCCTGCGCGGCGTGGTCGACAGCGACGACATCCCGCTGAACGTCTCGCGCGAGCTCGTGCAGAAGACGCCGGCGGTGCGTCAGATCCGAACGACGCTCACCAAGCGTGTGCTCAAGGAGCTGCGCAAGTTCGCCGATCGACCCCGCGAGGAGGCGGAGGACAAGCACCCCTACGACGCGGTGTGGGAGGCCTTCGGCGTCCTCTTGAAGGAGGGCTATTACCACGACAAGCTCACGTTCGGGGACGAGCTGCTGCCGCTGCTTCGGTTCCAGACCCACAACGCCGATGCGGGTGTGTGGCAGAGCCTGGCGTCGATCAAGGCGGCGTTGCCCGAGGGGCAGGACGCGCTGTGGTACGTCACCGCCGAGTCGCGCGAGGCCGCGCTGCGCAGCCCGCACCTCGAAGCCTTCCGCAAGAAGGGCTGGACGGTGCTGCTGTTGACCGATCCCGTCGACGAGTGGTTCATCTCGACGGTCGAGGACTTCGAGGGCATGCCGCTCAAGTCCGTCAGCCGGGGTGACCTGCAGCTCGGCGACGAGGAAGAGAGCCAGGACAAGGCGGATCTCACCGGTCTTGCGCCGTGGATGTCGACGTTGCTCGTCGACGAGGTCGCGAGCGTCCGTACGTCGGCGCGGTTGACCGAGTCTCCGGCGGCGCTCGTCGACGACGAGCATGGCATGAGCGCGAACATGGAGCGTCTGCTGCGTGCGGCGCGCCAAGACGTCGGGGAGAGCAAGCGCCACCTCGAGCTGAACCCGAGCCATCCGATCGTTCGGCACCTCGCGGCGCTGCACGATGCAGGTCGCACCGAAGCGGCCGAACCGCTCGCGCGCCTCCTCTACGACGACGCCCTGCTTCTCGAAGGGACGGTCAAGGACGCTGCGGGTCTGGCGCGGCGCCTCTCGGCGTTGATCGAGCAGGCCGCAGCCGCCGCGCTCGCGTGAGTCACGGGGCGGACGGACAGGGCGGGTCCCAGGTGAGGCCCACGCTGTCGGTCCGCCACACCCGTCCGGGGCCGTAGAGTTCGGGCTCGCCGTCGAGGTCCAAGTCGGTGGCGAGGTGCGGTGCCGGTACGTCGCCCTCGGTCCGCTGGACGGTCACGAGGTGCCAGTCGCTGTCGACCTCCCGGGCCTCGTCGCCGCCGTTGACGCGCCAGAGCGCCCAAACGCCTGCGCTCACGGGCGCGCAACCGGTGGTCCACGTCGCCAGCACGAACCGTTGCGTGCCGAGCGGGAGCTGCCACACCCGTTGGGGAACGGCAGCATCGGCGTGGGTCGACGTGAACGTTCGGACAGCAGGGAGCGCCGAGAACAGCCGGTTCGCGCGGTCGAGGCGCACCGCACGAGGTTCTTCCTTGGGGGTGCTCGGCTGGAAGAACCGCCACCCGGCGGCGCGGTCGATGCGGTCAAGGCCGCAGCCGGGCGCCAGGGTGCCCACCAACAGCCAAGGGGCCGTGCGCAGCGCCTCGTTCAACTCGGCTTCGGACGCCTCGCCACCGGCGCGTGGGGGAAGTCGTGCACTACGGGTCCAGGCCAAGCTTTGGACGCGGGTTTCGCAGGCGCCCTCGGTGTCGGCGACCCAGATCGGCCGCCCGACCCAAGCGCGCTCTCCCGCAGTGAGCGTGGTCGCCTCCGCGCGTTCGACGACGATGGGGTCGTTGGGGGAGGGCGCGTGGATCCGAACGGCGGGCGAGGCGGGCGTGTCGCCGACCCGCAGCACGACCCACGGGCGGTTGGCGGGGACGACGAGGTTGAGGTCGGTGCGTGCAGGGCCTGCGTGCGCGGCCGCGAGCCAGAATCCGAGCCAACCGATCATCGCGGCCTCCGAGGGTGTCGAGCGTTTACCCCGGCGCCTCCGGGCGTGCCGGGGTAGGGGCCTGCGGGGGCTGAGATGATCCGCGTCGCGCTCTACCTCGATGGCAAGAATCACATGCGCGATCTGCGACACGCCGCCCCAGACCGCTGGATCGACCATGGCGCGCTCGCGCGGTGGGTCGTGGCGGCCGTGGGGGGGACGGATCTCGCCGCCGCCCACTACTACACGGGCGTCCCCAACCCGGCCGACGAGCCCCAGCCTCGGTCGGTCCTACAGGACTTGCTCGACGAGCTCGAGCGGCTGCCCGGGTTCTTCACCCACCGCTACATGCGCCACCACGCCAAGCACACCTGTACGGCGTGCGGCGTCACCGAGACGTACACCCGAGAGAAGCTTGTCGACACCTCGCTGGTGTCCGACGTCGTGCTGCACGCTGCACAAGATCGGTACGACATCGCCGTCATCCTGTCGGGCGACCTCGATCTGATGCCGGCGATCGAAGCGGCGCACGCGCTCGGCAAGCGCGCCTGGCTCGCCACCTTCGGGTCCGGTCATGTCCATCGCAAACTTCGGGACGCGGCGTGGGGGCAGCTCGATCTCTCTACCGCGATCGACGTCGTGGGTCGGCCGGTGGTCGACGCCGCCGTGCAGGCCGGCCCTGTCGAGCCCGGCGACGAGGTCGTGGTGCGGGAGCTCGCTCGCGCCGAGAAGATGTTCGCCGCTTCGGGTGGGTTCGTGGGTTCGCAGTACTTTCTCAATCGGTGGCGCGGCGGTGGCTTGACCGAGGACGTGACGCAGCGCCGTGCGATGCTGGACCGTCTCATCGGGGCGCGCGCGGTGGAAGTCTACGAAGTCGACGGTAAGTCTGCGCTTCGGGTCGGTGCCGTCGAGCTCCACGCTGCCAACACCGACTGAACCGCAGCGAGCGTCTCCGTCAGCGGGTGCGTCGGGTCCCAACCTGCCCAGACGAGTTGACCGTCTTGGATTGAGACCGAGCCCGAGCGGGCGAGGGTGCGCAGCGCGCCGCGGGCGGCGGGTGGGAGCGCGTCCTGGACCCGCGAGCGGTCGAGGATCGAGACGAGAAAGACCTCGTCGAAGGCTGGGTCGCCGGTGGACACCGCCGCGGGGAAACCTGCGCTGAGGTCGCCTCGGGTCGCGACGCGCAGGGCGAACGCCGTGGTCGCGGCCACCCGAGCTTGGGCCTCGCCGATCCAGACGGCGGCGTCGACTTGAAGGACCTGCAGCCGGAAGTCCCGGCCGGTGACCGTGCCCAGCACGGGATCGTGTTCGAGGCCCAGCCCGGCGGCCTCGTCGGCCCAGGCGCGCGTCCGCTGGGCGTGTTCCTGCGGCAGCGGTACGACGGACCGCGCCGCTTCCAGCGCTGTGGCGAGGCGCTCGAGCGCGGCGAGTCCGCGTTCGGCGTCCTGACGTCGCGTGGGCGCTTGGCGTAGGCGCAGGCGGATCCTGCGGTCGCTGATCTCGACGTGTCCGACGCGCCGCCGCAGGTCGATCAGCGCGGCGCGCACCTCGGCGACGAACAGGTGTCGTGCGGCGTCGGCGTCGAACGCGGCGATGTGGAACGCGGTGTCGACCTCGGGGTCTTGGGTCTGCAACGGCTGCCGTCGACGACGTAGCCGCTCCGTGACCGTTCTGGGCCGCACCACCAACCCGATGCCTAGGGGGTGCCGCAGCGCCAAGCGCGCGACCGGCTGTTGGGTCGCCTCGTCGATGCCGAGGAACAACGTCCGACCCCGAAGGTCGCCCTGGAGCGACCGGCCGCGCGTGTCGGCCCGTAGCCCGTACTGCCAAGCGAGCGCGCGGTAGAGCGACGCTGTGGCGACAGGGCGAACGCCGCGGCGTAGCCCGAGTCCGAGCAACACCAAGGTCAGCGCGACGCCGAGCGCCACTCCGAGCAGCGCACCCACCGCGGTACCTTTAGAAGCCGAACAGCAGGCCGCCCGAGAAGTGCGGGACGAAGCCCGAGATCTTCAGTCGGGGGTCGATGTTGGGCCAGTCGGTGCCCTTCCAGCCGCCCATCGCGACGTCGACGTTGACGCCCACGTGCCGCGAGAGGTGGATGTCGACGCCGACGCGGCCGCGGCCGCCCACCGTCCAGTTCTGCTGCGTCGCGTAGTCGATGTTCTGGACGTAGGTGCCAGGCGGCGCCGTGGCGACGTCGGCACAAGCACCCGGCGTCAGCGTCGACTCGGGGTTGGAGGTGCCGTCGAGGCAGGCGGTGCGGATGTGGCTGAAGATCGCGTCGGCACCGACGTAGGGGTGCGCGATGCCCGCCTTGAAGCGGTAGAGCAGGCCTGCGTTGAGCGGGGCGATGAAGTTGGTCTCGACCGCCTTGCCGGATGCTGCGGCCACATCGGGTGGCAGCGCGCGGCGCACGATGTGGAGGTCGACACCGACATCCACCGCGAGGCCACCGATCACGCGGACGCTCGCGCCCAGACCGACGGTGCCGAAGTTGAAGATGCCGTAGTTCGTGTAGCCACCGCGGGTGGTGACCGTCAGGCGACGGTACTCCTTGCGCTGTTCTTCTTCGACCTGCTGGCGGAGCGTGGCGCTGGAGGTGGGGCCGCGGGTGGCGTTGTTGGTGCTGCGTGTCGTCGGACGCTCGTCGTCGTCGCGCGGCGCAGGCGTACCGTTGCGGGCGGCCTCGCGCTCGGCGAGCCACGCACGGTACGCGGCCTCATCCTCGTCCTCGTCGTCATCGTCGGCGTAGGAGGGCGTCGGCCGAGGCTTGGGCTCGGGGGCGGGCTCGACGGGGGCGCGCCAAGCGGGCTCCTCGTCCTCGTCGTCGTAGGCGGTGGGCTTTGGCTCGGGCTCGGGGGCGGGCGTGACGGGTTCGCCGAACGTGATCGCGTTCGGGTCGACCGTGAGCGTGAACAGCGACGGGTCGAAGTCGTCCTCAGCCGCCGGTTCCGGCTCGGGCGGCGGCGGGGGAGGTGGAGGCGGCGGCTTGGGAGCTGCGGCGGTCGTCGTCCGACTGGTGGTGGTCGTCGTCGGCTTGGGCGGGGGCGGGGGCGGGGGCGGGGAGCCGTATTCCTCGTCCTCGAGATCGAGCCCCTCCTCCTCATCGTCGAGGAAGTCGACGTTGTCTTCCTCTTCTTCGGCCGCGGCGGCCGCCGCCGTGGACACGCCGGTGCGCAGCTCGCGCAGACCCGACTCGACCGTCTCGAGGAGGGCGCCGCTATCCGCGGGGAACGTCCACTTCTTTCGGTTGACGATCCGGTTTCCCTTGGCGTCGTAGTAGACGAGCTCGAGGACGTAGCTGGATCCTACCTGATCGATGGTGCCGGTGATCAGGTGGTCGGCGTCCCCCTCGGTCGCGAGGGGCTTGAGGCAAGAGGTCTGGAGCAGACACGCCGTGGAGCTGGGCGTGGTGCCGACGGGCACGACCTCGTCGATCCCGCTCATGAAGTCGAGCGACGACTGCACGAGCCCGAAGATGTCGCGGGCCTTGTCGGCCTTGATGCCCTTGCCGGGCAGGAGCGGGGCGACGGCGAGGACTTCGCCGGCGAACGCGGCGGGCGCGAGCGCTTGAACCGCGAGCGCGGCGACGAGGCCCAGAGAGCGTCGGGGCAGGGGACGGGCGTTCGACATGGGCGGGGTCTCCATGAGGGACGTGGGCGAGCGCGGCACGTCGGGCGAATATAACCCATCACGCCGGCTTCGGTATCCGGGAGGTTGCGATGGAGGAGCGAAACGCCGCGGTGCGGTCGCGGGTCATGTTGGCCGCTGCCGGTGGCGCGATGGTGGGCGTCGCGGACGCTGTGTTCGCGCTCGCCGTCGATCCGATCCTGTGGGGTTGGGGCAACGGCGTGGTGCGGGTCGGCGTCGAGGCGGCGCTGTGCAGCCTCGTTGGCACCGTCGGGGGGGCTTGGCCGTTTGCGCGCGCTGTTGCCGGCCGTCGCGACGCGGCGGGCGCGGTGGGCGGCGCGTTGGACGTCTGGTCGGGCACGGTCTTCGCGCTGGCCGCGTTGGGGGCGGCGTCTTCTTCGCCGTGGACGCTCGGATCGTCGGGTCATGCGGGCGCCGCGGCGGTCGGTGGCTTCGCTGTGTTGGCGTTGCTCGGTGCTTGGACGGTGTGGGCGGGTCGTCGAGCGTGGGGGCCGTGGCTCCTCGTCGGGACGGTGCCGACCACCGCGGTGCTCGCGCTCGCCGCTGCGGCGACGCCGGCGGTGTCGGCGACGCAAGCCTCGCCCGATCGGCCGAACCTGCTGTGGGTCACGCTCGAAGGCGCGCCCGCCTCCTTGGCCGATGTGGCGGACCCCGGCGGCGCGTGGGAGCGGCTGGCCACCGAGGGGTCGCGGTTCTCCTTGTTGGTGGGACCGTCCTCGGATGGCGCGGTGGCGGCCGGCGTGTGGCGCGACGGACGCGCGCCGTGGGAGGAAGCGGACGAGCCCGCGCAGCCCGTCGCTGCCACGCTCGCGGGACGTCAGGTCCACGCCTCGGCGTTCTCCAACCGTGCGGGCTTGTTGTGCGGTGCGGACTTCGCGAGCGGACTGGGCCTCTGCGATGACGATACGGGCCTGTGGCGCGGCTGGCGTCGGGGTGCGCTGGGGCGGTTGCTCCCTGTCCTGCACGGCGAGCGTGCCTCGGTGACGGACGCGCAAGCGGTCGCTTCGCTCGCGGCGGACCACTGGGCTGCCCACGTCGGACGTCGGTTCGTCTGGGTCCACCTCGTCGGCGAGCCTTCGGAGCTGGACGCGTCGGTGGGCAGGCTGCTCGACGCCGTGGAGGCGCGGGGGGATCGCGGCCGGACGTTGGTGATCGTCGCGGGTCTGGGCGGCGGCGCGGAGGCGGACGCGCTCGGGCCCGACGTCGTCGATGTGCCCGGCTGGGCGTGGATGCCCGGGGTGATCCCAGCGGCGGCGCACGTGTGGCAGCCGGTCGAAGCGGCCGATCTCGTGGCTACGTCGCTCGCGGTCCTCGGTCTGCCGGGCGAGGCCGACGCCACGAGCGGTCTCGATCTCCGCCCCACGCTCGAAGGCCGCGGTGCGGCGCGTCGAATCGCGCGTTCGGTTGGACCGGGTGCGCCGAGGGCCGTGGCGCTCCGGGAGCCGGGCGCGTGGGTTCAGTGGACGCCGACCGTCGGGCTCGCGGCGCAGGCGCTGCCCGCAGAGCCGGGCGAGGATCCCGTGTGGACGTCCGGTCGGCTCCTCGATCGTCAAGCGATGGCGATCGGGTTGGACGGTCGCGGCGCGCGCGACGCGCCCGCGGAGCTCGACGCGACCGGAACGGCCGCACTCAGCGCGCTCTCTACGCGTTGAGCGGGGTCACCGCCCGGCGCAGTGCTGGGCGGCGAAGGCGTCGATCAACGCGTCGAATGCCAGATCGTCCCGCGCGGACCACGGCGCGGTCCCGACAGGGATCCGCTGGCGCGCGATGCCTGCGGCTTCGGCCGCGGCCACGAAGCGTCGGCCGGTCTCGGCGTCGATCTGCTCGGGGGTGCGGTCGCCAACGGCCCAGGCGAACCGCGCGCTGTCGCGGCGGTCGGGCACGAGGCCGACGACGCATCGAGCCGAGGGCGATGTCCACAACAGCGGGAGCGCGCGATCGTCGAGCATCAGCACCGGTTGACGCGCGTCGGTCGGCCGCGCCCAGGCGGCTGGGACGTCGAGGGCGACGAGCACGCCCTCCGAGATGCGCCGCGGCGTCGGCTGCCAAGCGTCCTCCCACCCCTTGGACAGCGACACCGCTTGCGCCGCGTGGGGGCCGGGGTTGCCAGCCGGGAACACGGGCGCCGGCTCGGCGGCGAGCGCGGTCATGAGCCACCCCAGCGAGATCATCGCGCCTCCTGTCCGACGTAGAGATCGTCGATCGCCAAGCGACCGGTCGCGGCACCGAAGCCCGCGCCGAAGCGCAGCCGAACCCATCGGATGTCGCCGAGATTCAAGCCCGTCGCCCCGGCGGTGAACGCCGCCAGTGGGATGCGCAAGGTGTTGAACTCGTTGACGTAGCCTTGGCCTGCGCCGTAGCCCGTGCGCGCGTACTCGAGCCCGACGAGGCCAAACAGGTCGGCGGGCACGGTGACCGCGACGCCGCTCCCGTCTTCGAGCTCGATCCCAAAGCCCATCGGACCTTGGTGGGCCGCGGTGGCGGGATGTCGCGTGCCTTGGGCGGCGCGGAGGGAGAGGATCTCGAAGCCCGTCAGGTCCCCGGACCCGAGCGGCAGCTCGGTGGCGTAGCTCGCGTCGGTCGACCAATCGAAGACGGCCCCGCGCTCCCAGCCGTCGCGCTCGACGACGGTCATGCCGTTCATCGGGTCGTTGCCGTACCAAGCCAGCTCTGCGTCCGCGTCGTCCATCTTGGCTTCGACGAGGTTGTCGACGGTGGCGATCACGGCACCGCCGAGGTCGTTGCGACCGACGTCGGTCTCGACCTGAAACGCGTCGAGGATGCGGATGCGGTCGGTGGGGGCGTCGCGCCACGTGGCGGCGACCGAGACCTCCGTCGGCCATCCGAGCGGGCGCAGGACCCACGGGTTGACGGTGAGCCAGGTCTTCCAAGCCGGGATGTCGAGGAGGTACGCACCGGCGGCCGCCGCGAGTGTGGCCTTGGCGACCGCGTGGACGGGTGCCTTCTCGAGCTGAGCCGGGCCGACGCCGTCCTCCCAGCCGCCGCCGTTGTGGAAGTCGTTGTGCGACGCGCCGTGCAGGTAGGTGACGCCGACGGGGCCGAGTGCTGCGTTCGCCAAGCGGAGGGCTTGGCACAGGTCGCAGTCGGGCGAGCCCGTGACATCGCCATCGGAGGCGCCGTACAGCATGTGGTAGGGGCGGCTGCCGGGGCCGGACGCCGCGACGCCGAGGAACACGGTCGGCGCGATGCTGGTCACGTGGAGGATGTCGGCGGCGGTCCAGCCCTGGGTCGCAAAACCCGCGTCGACCCGCTGCATCGCTCGCACGACGCCCTCGCCCCCGCGGCTGTGGCCGACCAGCGCGATGCGGTGGGTGTCGACCTTGCCGGCCAAGCGTCCATCGAACCACGTCGCGTGGTTCTGGACGAAGTGGTTGAGGTTCTGCAGCGTGGTCCCGGAGGCGGCCTCGACGCCGGGTTGGGTGTTGTTGCGGTGGCTGGTGAACACCAAGCCCCACGACGCGAGGTGCGCGCCGAAGTGGTCGTACCAACGGTAGTCGTGACCATTGCCGTGCGAGAGCAGCACGAGGGGAGCCGGCGTTGTGAAGGTGCCGATCTCGGCGGGGTACCACACCTGTTGGACGAGCCAGCCGCCGTCGTTGCGGTTGCTGCGGACGGGCGTGTACGGCCCGGGGGCGGACAGGTCGGGCGTGACCTCGAAGGCACCGCGCTCAGGGCCGGCGTCGATCAGGTCACCCGCCGAGAGCGTCCCGTCGCCATCGAGGTCGACGACGAGGTCCCAAGCGTCGAGGAACGGACCGGTGAACGGTAGCGCGGGGTTCATGCGCGCGGCACCGTCGAGTGCTGCGACGGCTGGATCGACGGTCAGCGCGCCGCGCGCGGACTCGGCGGGCAGGGTCGGATCGGTGGCCCAGGCGTCGGCGTCGCGGTGCGGGACGGCGACGACCTGCATCGACAGCCCGGCACGGTCCGCGTGGACCGTGGGATCGAGCCAGACGAAGACCCGCTCTGCGGCATGAAACACGCGCGCTGGGGCGACGCCGGGCGTGCCGCCGAGCTTGCGAACCGCGAAGCGGACGGGGGGAACGGCGTGCAGCGCGAGCGTCGTGGGCGGGCAGCCTTCGCCCGGGGTGACCGAGAGCGTCCCGTCGCCGTCGCCGGTGGCCGTCAACACGAGCGTCCGCGCCAAGCCGTCTCCTGGCCAAAACGCTGGCGGGGGCGCGCCGTCGACGCTGGCGAGGAAAGGTCCGTCGAGCGTCCAGCTCGCATCGGCGTCGACGCGGACGACGACGGCGCGTTGACCGGAGGGGTGGGCGGCGAGCGCGGGGGTCGTCGCGATCGGGACGCCGACCCACGGCGCCTGGGGGCCTTGACCCGGGGCTTCGAGCCAGACGCTGCCGCAGGTCGGGCCCGCTGGCGGGTCGGTGTCGGTCTCCGTGGGGGCACCTGTGTCCTTGGCAGACGGCGCTCCGGTCGAGCATGCGCCGACCGCGAACAGGAGCCACGCCGCGTGTCCTCCGAACCGTGAACGCATCCCTTCCCCCACACCCGGCCACCGTAGGACGTCGAAGCGTCGCTCGCCACCTCTCGCGCTGCGGCGCGCCGTGCCTCGGACGGATAGCGGCGGCGTCCGGAGTCGCCATGTCCACCGTCGCTGCCCTTCTGACCGACCTCGTCCTCCAAGCCACCCGAGACGCAGGCTACGGCGACGTCGAGCTGGTGCCGGAGCCGGCGGTGCCTACGGCCGATCCGCGGCACGGGGACTGGCAGAGCAACCACGCCTTTCGCGTCGCGAAGGCGATGCGCGCCAACCCACGGGCCGTCGCCGACGCCGTGCGGGCCGCGCTGCCCGGCCACCCTGCGATCGCGCGCGCCGAGGTCGCCGGGCCGGGGTTCCTCAACTTCACGCTCGCCGAGGACTGGATCGGGCAGGCCGTTGCGACGCTCGGTGCCGACCCGCGCCTGACGACCCCGACCGTCGGCGCGGGACGCACGCTGGTCATCGACTACTCCTCGCCCAACATCGCCAAGCGCATGCACGTCGGGCACTTGCGCAGCACGGTCATCGGCGCCGCGCTCGACCGGCTCTACCGCTTCGTCGGGTACCGTGTCGTGGCCGACAACCACATCGGCGACTGGGGTACGCAGTTCGGCAAGCTCATCGTCGGGTGGCATGGATGGCGTGACGACGCGGCGTACGCGCTCGATCCGATCGGCGAGCTGCAGCGGATCTACAAGCGCTTCGGGACGTTGGCGGCGGACGATGCCTCGCTCGAAGACCGCGCGCGCGCCGAGACGGCGAAGCTTCAGGCGGGAGACGCCGACAACCTCGCGTTGTGGCGGCAGTTCGTCGACGTCTCGCTGCAGGAGTTCCAAGCCGTCTATCGGCGCCTGGGGGTGTCGTTCGACGTCATCCATGGCGAGTCGTTCTACAACGACGCGCTCGGGCCGCTCGTGGCGCGGTTCCTTGAGCAGGGCTGGGCGGTCCCGTCGGACGGGGCCGTGGTCGTCCCGTTTTCGGACGCCGACGGTGCAGAGCTCGCACAGGCCCCGCTGCTGATCCGCAAGCGTGACGGCGCGTCCCTGTACGGCACGACCGATCTCGCGACCATCGCCCACCGTGCCGCCACATGGTCGCCCGATGTTTACGTCTACGTGACGGACACCCGTCAGCAACTCCATTTCAAGCAGGTCTTTCAGGCGGCCCGTCGCGCTGGCTGGGACTTCGACTTCCGCCACGTCTGGTTCGGGATGCTCCGCTTCGAGGACGGCTCGATCGCCGCCACCCGCGGGGACGGTCAGTCGGTGAATCTGGTCGATGTTCTGGACGAGGCCGTGCGCCGCGCGCGGACCGTGGTCGACGAGCGGAGCGGCGAGCTCAGCGAGGCGGAGCGGGGCGTCATCGCGGAGGCCGTGGGGACGGGTGCCGTGCGCTACGCCGACCTGTCGCAGCATCCGCAGACCGACATCGTGTTTGCCTGGGACAAGATGCTCGCGCTGCAGGGCAACACCGCGCCGTACTTGATGTACGCCCACGCGCGCCTCGCCTCGATCCTGCGCCGTGCGGACGTCGCGTCCGACGCGGCTTGGTCGGCCGCGCGCGTGGCGCACCCCACCGAGCGGACGCTCGCGCTCACGTTGCTGCGGACGCCCGAGGTCGTCGTCGCCGCCGCTCAGACGAGCCGGCCCAACCTGCTCGCCGACCACATCCACCGCGTCGCGTCGGACGTCGCGTCGTTCTACACCGACTGCCCGGTGCTGCACGCCGATGTGCCCGACGACGTCCGCGCGGGTCGCCTCAGCCTTGTTCGCGCAGCGCGCGCCGTGCTCGGCACGGGCATGGAGCTGCTCGGGCTCGTCGCGCTCGATCGGATGTGACGGCGCGCCTCGGCGTCGTGTTCGTCGGCGATCGGCGGTCGCGCTTGAATCCACGTGCGCGCTTGGGTAAGCGCAGGGGGAGGGGGAGCGCTTGGCGGCCAAGTCGGACGGCAATGCACCGTGGCCGGAGCGCATCGGGCGCTATCGGATCGTGCGTCCGCTGAGCAAGGGCGGCATGGCGCTCGTCTTCGAAGCCCGTCGCGAGACCGCCGTCAACGTGGCGCCCCGCGTCGCCCTCAAGGTGATCTTGCCCGACTACGCGGCGAGCGACACCTTCCGCGACCTGTTCATCAACGAGGCGTGGCTCGGCGCGGCGATGCATCACCAAAACCTGGTCCAAATCCAGGATTTTGGGCAAGAGGGCGACCGGTACTACCTCGTGATGGAGTACGTGGAGGGCCTGACGCTGAGCAAGCTCATCGCGACCGCCGCCCGGTTTCACGTTCCCATCCCGCTGCCGGTCGTGGCGGAGATCGGTCGTCAGGTGTGCGAAGGCTTGCACTACGCGCATCAGGCGACCGACAGCGCGGGCATCCCACTCGGCCTCGTTCATCGCGACATCAAGCCTTCCAACCTGATCATTAACCGAGATGGCACCGTCAAGATCCTCGACTTCGGGATCAGCAAGGGGAGCCTTCGGGCCGAGCGCGTCGGGTCGGTGAAGGGCACCTGGGGCTACATGGCGCCCGAGCAGGCGGCTGGCGAGAAGGTACGGCCGCAGACCGATCTGTTCAGCCTCGCCATCGTCCTGTGGGAGATGGCGTCGCGCCGTACGATGTTCAAGGGCAAGGACGAGGGCGAGATCAAGCGGCTGCTTCAGGCCGATCACGCCGAGCGGATGGCGTCGGCGCTCGAGCCACCGTACGCGCCGTTGGCGCGGGTGCTCGCGGGCGCGCTGAAGCGCCTCGGCGACGTCCGCTACACGAACGCGGCGGAGTTCGGACAGAAGCTGGCGAACCTCCTTCCAGACCCGATGACGGCGCGCGAGGAGACCGTCCGCTTCGTGCGTGACATGGCGGAGCGTATCGAGGAAGAGCGGCTGGCCGCGGGTCAGCCGGGCGGTGCCGCCGGCGCTGCGGGCAAGGCGCGAGCCGCCAGAACCCCGGCGCTGGGCCGTCCCTCGGTGTCGAGCCGCGAAGACCGCAGCTCGCGCGGGCGCGGTGGCGAACGCCGCACGCTCTCGGGTGCGGCGCAGCGGCCCGTGGCGAGCTCGGCGCTGGCGGGGTTGGTGGCGATCGGGGTCCTGGTTTGGGTGGGGCAGGCGGTCTGGGCGGCGATGAACGAGCCGGTGCCCGCCGTCACCGACGCCCGTCCGCCGCCCGTCGACGCCGCGCGGCTCGTGGCTCCGCCGGTGCCGGGTCCGTCAACGCCTGCAGCGTCGGGTGACGAGGAGAGCGTCGGGGGCGCCGAACCTTCCAGCGCAGTGCCGCCTTCCGGGGCGTCTGTCCTGCTGTTTCGCGCCGCCGACGACGTCGAGTTCTACCTCGACGGCAAGCTCGTCTCCGCGGTCGGCGACGGCGTATCGGTCGCTTCGGGGGGCCACGTGGTGATGGCTCGCTTGGGCGATGGTCGCACCGTGACCCGGCGCGTCGAAGCGGCAGCCGGCAAGCAGCAGAGCGTGTCGTGGGACGTCGGCTCGGCGGCGATCCGCGTGGGCACGCCGCGCGAGATCGCACCTTGAGCGCGTCGGCTCCGGTCGGGGCGGGCCTCGGCGTGCTTTTCGTGGACGATGACCCTGAGAACGTCGCGCTCGCCGCCGAGATCGTGGGTGAGGCCACCGGCCGACCCGTCTGGGTCGCCGACACGGTGGAGGGCGCCGTCGAGATCGTCCTCGGGCAGCCGGTCGGTCTGGTCGTGATGGACCTGTTCATGCCGCTGGGTGACCACCCCGACCGCGTCCTCGGTCCCCGTGCGCGACGTTACCAGGAGCAGGTCGACCACCTCGGTGGGCTCGTGCTGCTCGAAGAGATCGACCGCCTGTCCGTCCGCCCGGTCGTCGTCAGCCACACCGCATGCACCGACCACGTGTTGCTCGAGGTGTTCGGTGACCGCGTCGCGCGCCGGATCCCCAAGCCCGCTCCGCTCGATACCCTCCTCGCCAACTTGATGGAGGTGTTGGCGTGAGTACGGCATGGACACGCCTGTCGGGTGCGCAGGTCGTCGCGCCCGAGCCGCTCGGCGCGTGCGACGTCTGGCTCGCTGGGCGGACGATCGCCGCGATCACGCCGCCGGGGGCGATTCGGGTCGAGGGCGTGGACGTCGTCGAGGTCGCGCTCGATGGGCTGCGCCTCGTGCCCGGGTTCATCGACGCGCACGCCCACCTCACGGGCGGCGGTGGGGAGGGCGGCGCCCACACGCGCGTCCCGGCGGTGCCCTTGTCGGCGTTCACGACGGCTGGCGTCACGACGGCGATCGGCCTGCTCGGGACGGACTGCGAGACGCGGTCGATCGAAGAGAACCTCGCGTGTGCCAGGGCGCTCGCGCACGAGGGCCTCACGGCGCTCTGCTACACCGGCGGGTACGCCGTCCCGCCGCGGACGCTGACGGGATCGGTCCGGGGCGACATCGTGCATGTCGACCGCATCGTCGCCGCCGGGGAGATCGCGATCTCCGACCATCGTTCGAGCCAACCGACGTTCGAGGAGATCCTCCGGCTCGCCGCCGAGGCGCACGTCGCGGGGATGATGACGGGCAAGGCCGGTTTGCTCCACCTTCACCTCGGTGACGGGCCGCGAGGGCTGGAGTTTTTGTGGCGGGCGCGTCGAGAGACGGAGCTGCCCGTTCGTACGTTCCACCCGACGCACGTAAACCGCAACCCCGCGCTCGCGTCCGAGGCGATTCGGTGGGTCGCGGAGGGCGGCTACGCGGATGTGACGGCGTTCGAGGACGACGACACGGCGCTTGCCTGGCTCCTGCACGCGCATGGCGCGGGCGTCGGGTTCGACCGGGTGACGCTCTCTTCTGACGCCGGGGGCTGCTTGCCGACCTTCGATGCCGAGGGTGTGCTGCTGCAGATGGGTGTCGGGACCTCGAAGTCGCTCGCGCCGACGCTCGCGGCCGCATGCGCGAACGGCGTGCCGGTCGCCGAAGCCCTCGCGCTCGTCACGTCGAACGTCGCCTCTCTGTTCCGGCTCGCGGGCAAGGGCCGGTTGGCGGTTGGGGCTGACGCCGACTTGGTCGCGCTCGACGACGCGTGGGGCGTGCGGGACGTCTGGTCGCTCGGACGACGGATGGTCGCGCAGGGTCGCCCCGTGCGACGGGGCACGTTCGAGCCCCTGGCGCTTGCATCGGCCGTCGCGGTTCGCTAGGCGCGGCGACATGCCCAGCCCAGAAGTCACCAAAGGTACCCGCGGCTTCGTGATCCCCATCGGGGGCGCCGAAGACAAGCTCGCCGACCGGCAGGTTCTACGCCGCTTCATCGAGGTGTGCGGCGGTTCGGGAGCGCGCGTCGCGGTGATCCCGACCGCGAGCCAAGAGGCCTCCACCGGCGACCGTTACATCCAAGCCTTCGGCGCGATCGGCGCGAGCGTCGAGGTCCTCGACTACCGCACGCGGGCCGACGCCGAGCGTGAGGACTGGTTCGCCGAGCTCGAATCCGCGGACGGCATCTTCCTGACGGGCGGCAACCAGCTCCGACTG
>JBEIFN010000007.1:0-23505 GCA_040382435.1 Alphaproteobacteria bacterium | reverse complement strand
CCGCCGCTGGTACCGCCAGCTGCGCGAGGCCGGACGCGACATCACGCACACCAACAGCATCGTCCTGCTCGACGCGGGCACGACCGCCAAACACCCGGCGTTCACCGCAGGGAGCTATCTGCTCTCGTCGCGGACGCTGAGCGTGATCTTCGTCCTCGATCCCGCGCTGGGCAAGGTCACGTGGTGGTCCCAGGGCCCGTGGCGCCGCCAGCACGACGCGCGGCTGCTCCCGTCGGGCGACGTACAGATCTTCGACAACCAGGCCCCCTCCGGCCCCAGCCTCGTCCGCACCTTCGACCCCGCCACAGGCGAGACCCTAGCCACCCTCGACGGGCACGCGCGGGGCGGGTTCTTCAGCAAGACCTGCGGCACCGCCAAGCCCCTCCCCAACGGCAACGTCCTGATCGTCAGCAGCAACAAGGGCGAGGCCTTTGAGCTCGCCCCCGAGGGCGACGTCGTCTGGCAATGGCGCAGCCCGTGGCGCGTGCCCGGCCACCCCGACCTGATCGCCGCGGTGTTCGACGTCACCCGGATCCCGCCCGGCGGCTGGACCGAACATCCCGAGGTCGCTGGGACGCCGTGAACGCATCGAGGGGTTACGCCGACGCCAGGGAGGGCCAATGCTCAGGATGTGGACCAAGGTCGGAGTGATGACGGGGGTCTTCCTCGCGAGCGTCGGCTGCGTCAGCATGGAGCAGGCGCTGGTGCTCCGCGAGAACGGAAGCGGCACGTGGTCCTTCCTCGTCTCGGTCGACAAGAAGCTGATCGATCTCGCCGCCGCGATGGGGGAAGGCGGCGACAAGAAGGATCCCTTCGCCGATCTCGCGCCCATGGAAGGCCCGACGAAGGCGGAGCGCAAGGCGATGAAGGCGGCGGGCCTCGCGTTCGAGCGGTTCGAAGCCGGTGAGATCGACGGCGGCTACGGCGTCGACCTGGCCGTGTCCTTCGAGCGGCCGGCGTCGCTGTCCGCGATCTCCGAGAACGCGCCGGACGGGCCCACGCTCCAGCTTCGCCCCACCGAGACCGCCGGCACCTACGAGCTCGTGTTCTCGACGATCGACCTCGCAGGAACGGCGACGGGCGCGGCCGCGGGCGTCGGCGAGGCCACCGAGAAGCTCGACGCCGAGCTGCAAGCGAACCTCGCGGCGATCGAGGGTGGCGTCAGCGGGTCCAGCGCCGAAGCCCCGGCGAGCGCGCCCGCGGACGCCAACCCGTTCGCCAACGCGGATGTGAGCGCCATGCTCACCGCGATGGGCATCGCAGCGCCGACGATCGGCATGACGATCGAGGTCCCAGGCGACGTGGTCAGCATCACCCCGAACGACCCAGGCGCGACGATCGACGGTCACCGCGTTCGCATCGCCACCGCCATCCCCCTCGACGGAGCTGCCTCGGCCGGCCAGGCCTTCGACGACGGCAAGCCCGCGATGAAGGTGTGGACCGTGCGTTTCGCGATGCCCGCCGGTCACACGCTGCCCGAAGAGCTGCTCACGCGATGACGCTCGATGTGCTGCGGTGGCATCGGTCGGCCTACGAGACCGACGCCGACCTGGCGCGGGAACGCGCCGACGCGGAATCGCTCGGGCTGCGCTGGGCGCTTTGGCCCGAGGTTCACCCACCTCCCCAGCTCGCTCAGGCCCGCGCGCTCGTCGTCACGAGCGGCGTGCGGGTGACCGACGAGGTCCTCGCGGTCTGGGGCGGCGAGCTGCTCGTCTGCACGACGTCGGGGTTCGACCATGTCGACATCGCCGCTGCGAGACGTCGCGGGATCCCCGTCGCGCGCTGCCCCCTCGCGCGACGCGACGCCGTCGTCGAGCGCACCGTGGGCGCGTTGTTGCACCTGCTCCACCGCGTCGATCCGCAACTTCGGGCCGCGGCGGACGGCTGTTGGTCGCGTGCGGCGCTGCCCGACCTCGCACCACGAACGCTGGCGGGGGCAAAGATCGTCGTGGTCGGCCTAGGGGTCATCGGCGCGCACGTCCGCGCGGTGCTCACCGCACTCGGCGCCAGCGTGATCGGCGTCGACCCCTACGCAGCGCCCGGCGGTCCCACGCTCGACGAGGTCCTCGCCGACGCAGACGCCGTCACGCTGCATTGCGCGCTCTCGCCCAGCTCGCGCGGCCTGCTCAGCGGCGAGCGCCTGGGTCGCCTGCCGCGGCACGCCGTCGTCGTGAACACAGCGCGTGGCGAGTCGCTCGACGTCGAAACGGCCGTCGAACGGGTCGCGACGGGAACCTTGGGCGGCCTGGCGGTCGACGTCTTCCCGATCGAGCCGTACCCACACCTCGCGCGCGGCCAACGCATCCCCGGCGTGATGTTCACCCCGCACAGCGCGGGCTACACGCACGACCTCGGCGCACGCGTCGCCCAAGGGGTCTACGACGCCCTCTCCGCTTGGTGTCGCGGCGCGCCCTTGCCGTTCGACGTGGGGGACACGCCTGCGGGATGGTAAGGTCCGCGACAGGGAGGATCGCGAGCATGGACGGCATCGCCGGTTGGCGTGCGACATCGCGGCGGGTCCAAGGCCCCGGCTTCGAGCTTGTCGGCTTGGAAGCCGACGCCGCCGTCGCCACGGGCGTCTGGTTGCCCGAGACGAGCCCGCTCCGCGGCGAGGGACTCGGCGTCCTCGAAGTCGGCCGCGCCTTCCTGACGCGCCCGGGCGTTCCCGGCCTCGCCCGCTTGCTCCATCTCGACCGAGAGGCCGCCGTCGCCGTGTATGCCACCGGCGAGCTGTGGTCGGTGGCCGAGGTCGGCTCGGCGCTCCGTCGAAAGGGGATGCGCCCCGGCATGCGCGCGGGCGTGGAGTTGGCGTGGCGCGTCGCCGACTTACTCGCCAAGGCCGAACGCGACGCCGCCGATGTCGGCTTGCGCGGCCACGGAGGCCTCGATCCGTGGCGGATCGGTCTGCGGCGTGATGGCCAGGTCGTGCTGCTCGGCTACGGCTTGGCCCTCGGCCGCGGCGTCCTCAAGCTCACGGGTGCTGAGCGCGTCGAAGCCTTGCGCTACGCGCCGCCCGAGCGGCTGTCGTCGACCGCGGAGGACGCGACGTCGGACCGGTTCTCGACCGCGCTCGTCGCACTCGAATGGGTCCTCGGCGAGCCGGTGTACCGGGGCAGCGCCGACGTCGTCGAGCAAGCCGCGCGCGAAGCCGAGGGCGACCACCGCCTCTACGCCGCACGCGACGAGATCCCGACCGAAGTCCTCGACGTCTTCGGTCGTGCGCTACGGCGTGACCGCGACGCACGCTGGGCCGACGCGATCACGTGGCGCGACGCGCTTCGCCGCGCGCTCTCTCACCCCGCGCTCGACGGCCCGAGCTTGCACCAGCTGATGACGAGCGCCCCCCTCGACCTGCCGCGTCGGTTCGTAAGCCTCGCCGAGATCCGTGGCGACGCCGACCGGAGCCCCACCGACGACGCGGCACCCGTCTCGACCACGCGCCCACGCTGGGTCTCGCTCGGGGGCCGCCGTGGGAGCGCGGCCAAGCAGGCGGCCGCCCAAGCCCCTGCACCGATCCTCCCCGTCCACAGCGATGCCCCCGCGCTGGTCGAAGCCGAGGACATCGCCATCCCCGAGGTCGCCACCGCAGCACCCCTCGCCGCTGAAGCACCGCCACCCGCTGACGACCGCTTCGACGACGAAGAGGACGCGACCAGCCCCACCGAAGAGGTCCCGGCCTCGATCGCCGAGACCGTCTTGCACGAGGCGCCTGCCTCCGATCGCCGACTCCCGCTGCGCGACCCGCCGAGTCGGCGTCCGGTCGCCGAGGACGCCGAGACCGCGATCACGCGCCTGGAGGTTCGGTCCACCGACCTGCTGAGGCTCGACATCGACATCCCGAGCAGCAGCCGTGGGCGCGTGGTGTGGATCGGCGATGGTCGCGCCGCCGCCGCCGAGGTTGCGGTCGCGCTCGTCACCGAGCATCGGCTTCCCACCCACGACCTGAGCGGCCGGTTGACCACGGGCTGGGAGCTGGCCAGCCAGACGGGACGCCTCCCCGACGAGCTGCCGCTCCGCGATCTGGCCCGAGACACGCTGCTCTCCTTGCAGCGGGTCACCGGCGACGAAGTCCCGGTCGAGGTGTCCCGCGACGGCTTCGTGCTGCTCCGCACGGCGATCCATCCCGCCCTGCGCGTCGAAGAGGTGGTCGCAAGCCTCGCGCACCTGCTTGGCGCGGGACCGCGGGTCCGCCTGTTCATCGACGGCCGGGCGATCCCGCCGCGCGCGCTGCTCGCCAGCTACCTTCGACCCGGCGCGGTGGTGGAGCTGCTCGCGTGACGGCGCGCTGGGACGTCATCGTCCGCGTCCTAAACGGCCCGACCGCATCGCGCGAGCCGGTCGTGCTGCGGGGTCCTGTCGTCCTCGTCGGCACCGAACCCGGGCCCGGCGGCTTGGTCCTGCCGGCCGGACGCGGCATCGCGCCGCAGCACGCGACGCTGACGGCGTACGACCCCACGACGGTCTTCGTCGCGCCACAGGGTCACAACCCGATCCGCATCGGCCCCTACGCCGATGTCGCATGGTCCGACATCGAACCGATCGGCGAACGCACCCGACTCGGTCGGGGCAACGCCATCCACCTCGGTCCCACCGGTGCGCGCGG
Source organism: Alphaproteobacteria bacterium (assembly GCA_040382435.1). Taxonomy (GTDB): domain Bacteria; phylum Myxococcota_A; class UBA796; order UBA796; genus JBEIFN01. Next base: position 18,902 of record JBEIFN010000007.1, on the reverse strand, counting down.
CATCACTCTGGAGTTCCTCGGGTGCCGCGACCTCGGTCTCCAGAGCACCGCCCGCCTCGCCTCTGACGCCGCTGATGCCGGTCGCGTCGCCGAGCGTCCCCCGGATGGCTACGCCGCGCGCGCGACGCGTCCGACCGCCCGCGAGCTCGTCACGGACTGGATGGACCCCGCAACGTTCCAAGCCGTTCTCGCGCTGTTCGCCGCCGGGATCGGCCTCGCCCTGGTCGCGTTGCTGCTGGTGCGGACCCAACAGTCGAGCGAGCTGGTCCCCGAGAACGCCGCGTACTGGGACGCCGAGTCGTATGTGTTCTCGTTCGCCGACCATGGCGCCGGCGCCGCCGCCGCGCCGGGCAAGCCGGTCGAGACCTCCGGGTACGAGAGCAAGGAGAACGCCGCCGCCGAGGCCGCCGAATGGGCCAAGCAGCTGAGCGACGCCAAGGGCTTCGACCGCGCGATCTTCGACTTCGTCATCGCGCCGAACCGCTGGGCTGCGACGAGCGTGGGAGCGGGTCCGACGCAGCTACCTGAGCTATTCTCCGACGACCCGAGCCAGTGGGATCCTCGCTTCTTCGGCCGTATCGAGGCGATCGTCCGCGGGTGGGCGAACGCCTCGTACCTGTACGCACGCTGGGAAGAGGTCCACGAGCCGTTCCGCGAGGTGGTGCGAATCGCCCGCGAGAACCAGCTCCCCGAGGCGCTCGCCGGCATCCCGATGACCGAGAGCTGCTACCGCTCGACCCCGATCTCGCCGTGCTGCGCGAAGGGGTGGTGGCAATGGATGCCCGAAGGCGGACCTCGCTTCTCGGCGATGCCCGACTTTGGACCCGACTACGCCGTGCGCGACTGCAGCTGGAAGGGCGCGCCCGGCGCGACCCCGTTTACGCCCACCTCGAAGACGCCCGTCCCCGGCTGCTGCAACCCGCGCAGCCCCAACGCCGTCTACGTCTCGGCCGGCCCGTCGTGCAAACTGTCGGAGTGCGCCGTCGACTTTCGAACCGACCTCGAGAAGTCGACCCGGGCCTCGATGGTCGCGCTCGGGGAAGCGTTCAACGACCGGGAGCTGCGTGCCAGTGGCGCGGTCGTCCAAGTGACGATCGCCAGTCACAACGCCGGCTATCACGACGCGCTCTTGTTCGAGAGCGACCCGCCGAACAAGCCGTACAACCTGCTGCCTGCGTTCCGCCGCTGGTACCGCGAGAAGGGTTCGGTCCCGACGAGCCACTTCTACGGCGACGTGATGCGCTGTGCGTCGCGCGACACCGCGAGCGGCAGCTGCATGAAGTACATGATGTACGAGACCCAGCGCTACTCGGTCGATGTGCTCGCGAAGTTCCTCCTCGCGGTCTGCTACTACGGCCTGAACTACCGGGAGGAACCCGAGTTTGCGCCGTGGGCGAAGTACTTCGAGAAGGACCAGTACTGCACGTACATGAAGGTGCCGTCGAAGGAATCGCTGCGAGGGGGCAACAGCAAGCCCGTGTGCGGCCAATGAGTGCCGGACGCAGGCTCGCTCGCCGCTTCGTCGCCCTGCTGGTGCTGCCGGCGCTCGCAGGGCTGCTGTGGATGGAGGATCTGCTCGAACGCACACCGGTCCGCCGCCAAGACGCCACCGCGCTCAGCAGCCCCGTCGACCGCCTGGTCTACACGCCCGACAACCGGGAGACCAACCTGCGGACGCTCGGTCTCGACGCCAAACTTTTCGAGCTCGGCGTGGCCGAGGCGCGCCGCATGGACGCGGGCAAAGACAAGATCGTCGCGGCGTTGGCCGAAGCGCCGCAAGGGCTGGTGGCGACCGCATTTTGTCGCCAGAGCCTCCCCGTCGCGTACCGAGCGGCGCTGCTCCTGATGGCCGGTCCGCGCGACGGCACCACCGTCCTCGACCCCACCCAGCAGCCGCTCGCAGCAGCGTGGGCGTCCTACCCGAAGGAGTCGGTGACGGCGCTCGCGACGCGCTACGAGGGCGCGCCCGACCGCCAGCCCGAGGACACGGCGATGGCGCTCTCCGCCCTGATCACCGGTCGCGCCGAAGAGGCGATCCCCGGCGGCCTGCGCGTCCCGTTCGACCGCCGCTACGCCGAGGGCGGACGCTTCGCGGGCGTCAAAAGCGTGGCCCCCGCTGTCGATGCCGCGCTGCTGCGCTACGTCGCGCGCACGGTCGTGATGGCCGAGATCGTCCAAAGCGACCCCAAGCGCTGGGGTTGCGGCGAATAGCGGGGGGATGACGTGTCGACCTTGCACCTCGAAGACGCGCCGGACGGCCACTGGCGGGAGCTGACGCTCCATCACGGCAAGGCCAACGAGATCGGGAGCGCCCAGCTCGACGAGCTGGACGCGCTGATCGACGACCTTCACCAGCGCGACGCGATCCGCGCGCTGATCACCCGCTCGACGCAGCGCACGCGCGCCGGCACACCCGTGTTCGTCGCCGGCGCCAACGTCCTCGAGCGCGTCGGTTGGACGGATGCCGCGGTGATCGCGCACGTCGCCCGCCAGCGCGCGGTGCTGCGTCGGCTCGCCGAAGCACCCGTCTTTCACGTCGCGATCGTCGACGGCGTCGCGTTCGGCTGGGGCGCCGAGTACACGCTGACGGCCGACTACGTCCTCGTGACCCCCGAGGCGCGCTTCGCGTTGCCTGAGACCGGGCTGGGCATCCTGCCCGGGGCTGGTGGAACCACCGAGCTGCAGCGCCGCATCGGCCCCGCGCACACCGCACGCCTCGCGATGACGGGGGACGCGATCGGTGCCGAGGAGGCGGTTCGGATCGGCCTCGCGCATGCCCAGTTCCCGTCGCCCGACGCCGCGCTCGCCGAGGCACGCCGCCGCGCGGCCGCGGCGGCGACACGCTCGCCGACGGCCAACGCCACGTTCAAGCGCGCGCTCCTCGCGAGCCAAGGCCTCGACCGCGACGCGGCCGCGCAGATCGAGGCTGCGGCCTACGCGCACACCGTGCACGTCGGGGAGGCCGCGATCGGCCGGGCACGGTTCGCGGCCGGACCCGCCGACGACAGGCCCGCTTGGGGTCCGAGGAAGGCGCCGTGAAGCCATCCCGTGGACGTTGGGCGTTGCTCTTCTTGCTCGGGGCATGCCATGCATCCCCTGAACCCACCCCGTGGGCCTCCGAGACCTGTGGCACCACGCGCTATCCGTGGGGCGATCCCCAGACGGGCCCGTTCTTTGCCTTCCCGTCCGACGCCTACACCGTGGACGACCCCGCCTCTACGACCGGACGCCGCGTGGCGCTGGGCCAACCCGCTTGGCTCACCGACCAAGCCCCCGTGCTGCAGACCGCCGCAGGGCAGATCGAGGGTCTCGGCGGCTTCGCGCGGCTCGGCACGGTGCTCCTCGCGTTCGAGGGCGACATCGGCCCCGTCCCCGCCCGCACCGATGGCACGATCCGGCTCGTCGATCTCGACGCCGGGAACGACGTCGACGCCCTGCTGACGGTCGACGGTGACGGCACCCTGCTCGTCGCCCAGCCACTGCGCCCACTCGCCGCCGGTCATCGCCACGCGTTGATCGTCACGACCGCCCACACTGCCGCCGACGGCCGCTGCGTCGCCCCGTCCGCATCGCTGCGCGACGCGCTCTCCGCCGGTGACCCCGCCCTCCCACTTCCGGCTGGTCTCGACCCGGGCGAGGTGAGCGCGCTCACCGTGTTCACGACCGACGACACGACGGCGACGATCGAAGACGCTGCGCGCGTCGCGGCCGAGGGGTCGCCGACCTGGAAGGAGGTCGCGCGGTGCGAGGACGACGCGCGAGGTTGGCGGCGCTGCGACGCGGTGATGCGCGCGCTCGACTTTCGTGAGCCGGGCGGCGGGATCCAAGCCCTGCCGTGGGGCGGCTACGACGTCCCCGTCCGCATCCTGCTGCCCTTCGGCGAGGGTCCGTTCCCCACGATGGTCTACGGACATGGCCTCGGCGGCAGCCGCAGCGAAGCCGAAGAGTTCGCAGGCATCCTCGGCGAGCTGACCTTCGCCATCGTCGCGACCGACGCCCTCCTCCACGGCGATCATCCGAGCGTCGCGCCCGGGAGCGAGGGACCGATCGACTTTCTCGGCCTCGACCTTTTGACCGCCAACATCGACGGCGCCGCGCTCCGCGCCAACTTTGACCAGACCGTCCTCGACCGCGCCCAGCTCGTCCGCCTCCTCCAGACCACACCCGACGTCGACGGTGACGGCATCGACGACCTCAACCCCGAAAAGCTCGCCTACACCGGCGTCAGCCTCGGTGGCTTGCTCGGGCCCGGGCTGCTGGCGCACGCGCCCGGGATCCAGGCGGCGTCGCTCCCGGTCGGAGGTGGTCACCTGATCCGGTTCGTCACCGACGCCTCGCTCGGCTCGGTCGCGATCGGGGATGTGCTGCGCGGCTTGTTCGGCGCGCCGCTGCCGTGGCAACTGTTCCTCGCGCTCGGCCAGGTCGCGATCGACGGGTCGGACCCCGCCGTCCACGCCGCCCGCGTCCGCGCCGACCGCCCGTTTGGCGACCCCGCCCCCGACTTGGCGCTCCCGGTCGCCGTGCACGATCAGGTCGTCCCCCTCCCGACCGGGGCGATGCTCGCGCGCAGCCTCAACCTCCCCCAAGCCGGGACGGTCTACGCACCGATCCCTGGGCTCGACGCCCGGGTCACCGCGCCCGTCCGCGGGAACGCCGAACAGGGACGGACCGCCGCCTACTTTCAGTTCGACGTCGTCCATCGCGACGGCGCAGCTTCGCCCGCGGATCACATCACGACCGTGTTCTCGGACGAGCACTTGCAGCAGCTTCGCCACTGGTGGACGACCTGGGTCGAGACCGGGACGCCCGAGCTGATCGACCCGTACGCGCTGCCCTGAACGTCGCCTCGTGTTGCGGGGCCTATGCATCCTCGCGCCGACGCGGTAACGGCTCCCCTCCCGGAGGTTGCATGCAGACGCGCGCCGAACACTGGGAGCGCCTCAACGGCCGCTTCGACCTGCTCATCATCGGCGGCGGCATCACGGGCGCTGGCGTCGCACGCGACGCCGCACGACGCGGGCTACGGGTCGCGCTCGTCGAGGCGAAAGACCTCGCGCACGGCACCTCGTCACGCAGCAGCAAGCTCGTTCACGGCGGGCTGCGCTACCTCGAACAGATGGCGCTCGGCCTCGTGTTTGAGTCGGTCAACGAGCGGCGCGTGCTGCAGCGCATCGCGCCCCACCTCGTCCGCCCCCTCGGCTTCTTGTTCCCGGTCTTCGACGGTGCAAGCAACCCGCTGTGGAAGATCAACGCCGGCTTGTTCGTCTACGACGCCCTGAGCCTGTTCCGCAGCCCCAAGCTCGCCCGTCGACTCAACCGCGCCGGCGTGCTCGCCGAGGAACCGATGCTGCGCGCGCAGGGCCTACACGGCGCGCCGCTGTATTGGGACTGCGCCACCGACGACGCCCGCCTGACGCTGGAGACGGCACTCGACGCCGCTGCGCACGGTGCCGTCATCGCAACCGGCGCGCGCGTCACCGGCCTGCTGCGCGACGCCAAGGGTACCGTCAGCGGCGCGCGGGTCTGCGACGTGCGCTCCGGCGATACCCGCGACATCGACGCCAGCGTCGTGGTGAGCGCCACCGGGCCGTACACCGATGCGCTGCGCCGCGCGGCCTACGGGCAGACCACCACCCCGATGCTGCGCCCCACCAAGGGCGTCCACATCGTGTTCGACGCCCTACGCCTCCCCGTGCGACACGCCGTCGTGCTCCGGCATCCCGTGGACGGCCGCGTGCTGTTCGCGATCCCATGGGGACCGCAGACCTACGTCGGCACCACCGACACCGATTACGAGGGCGACGCCGACCACGTCGCGGCAGACGCGGCCGACGTCGACTACATCCTCGACGCGACGAACCACTACTTCCCAGGACGCGACCTCACCGTCCAGGACGTCGTGTCGACCTGGGCTGGGCTGCGGCCCCTGATCGCGCCCCCCCCGAGCGACGGCACGCTGTCGGCGAGCGCCGTGAGCCGTGAGCACCAGCTCACCGTAGAGCCCGACGGCCTCGTCACCATCGCCGGGGGCAAGCTGACGACCTACCGGCGCATGGCCGCCGAGGTCGTCGAGGCGGCGATCGGTGTCTGGGAGGACCGCGGCGGCGACGCGCGACGCCTCCGACCCGCGGGGACCGCCGAGGAGCCGCTCCCCGGAGGCGAACAGTGGCCGGGCGAGGCAGGGGTCGAGACCTTCATCGACGCCACCGCCGCCATCTCCGGCTTGCCGCGCGACGTCGCTGCCGAGCTGGTTCGGACGTACGGCGGGCGCGCCACCGAGGTCGCCTCCCTCGCCCTGTCGGACCCTACCGCCGGCACACGCCTGCACCCCGACCGCCCCGAGATCCTCGCGATGGTCGACTGGGCGGTCCGCGAAGAGCTGGCCCACGAGGTCGCCGACGTCCTGATCCGCCGCACGCAGGTCTTCTACCGCGCCAAGGACCAGGGGCTACACGCCGTGAACGCCGTCTCTGCGCGGATGGGCGCGCTGCTCGGATGGACGGAGGCCGAGCGGGAAGCGAGCGCCGAGGCGTACCGCGCCGAGGTCCGCCTGCACCGCGACGGGTGGGCCCAACCGCAGGAAGCGTGACCGCCGACCCCCGACCGCGTGTCGTCCAGCACGCTACAGGACGCGCGTGAGGTCGTCGTGTCGCGAGCCCGCTCTTCGTTCGTCTGCGCGTCCTGCGGCTACAAGGTCGCCAAGTGGTTGGGGCGGTGCCCCGAATGCAAGGGATGGAACACCTTTGAGGAGCGCACCGAGCTTCCGGCGCCGCCCCCCACGCTCCGTCCCGCCTCGTCGCTCTCCGACGGCGACCGCCCCGTCGAGCTCGCGCAGCTCAACGACCGTGGCGACGGTGAGGTGCGGGTCCGCACCGGCATCTCCGAGCTCGACAACGTCCTCGGAGGCGGTCTGGTCGCAGGCAGCCTCGTGCTGCTCGGCGGCGACCCGGGCGTCGGCAAATCCACGCTGCTGCTGCTCGCGCTGAGTCGGTTCGCCGCCCGCGGCCTCGACGTCCTGTACGTCAGCGGCGAAGAATCGGTCCGTCAGGTCCAGCTCCGCGCCAAGCGCTTTGGCATCGAGGGCACCCACCTGCACCTGCTCGCGCACACCGATCTGGCGCACATCGAGGCGATCGTCCGCGAGCTCCGCCCACGGGTCGTCGTGCTCGACTCGGTGCAGACGGTCTGGCTCCCGCACCTGCAGTCGGTGCCCGGCAGCGTCACACAAGTCCGCGAGGTGGCGCACAAGGCGATGATCTTAGCCAAAAGCACGGGAACTGCCGTCTTTCTGATCGGGCACGTGACAAAGTCCGGAGACCTCGCCGGTCCCAAGGTCCTCGAACACTTCGTCGACACGGTGCTGTACTTCGAGGGCGACGGTCGCACCTCGCTGCGCGTCCTTCGCGCGGTCAAGAACCGCTTCGGCCCCTCGGGCGAGCTCGGCGTGTTCGAGATGAACGAGGCAGGCCTCCAAGAGGTGCCCGACGCGAGCGCGCGACTCCTCGCAGAGCGTGTCGCAGGGGCGCCCGGCACCGCGGTGCTGGCCGTGCACGAGGGCAGCCGATGCCTGCTGGCCGAAGTGCAGGCCTTGGTCGGACGTCCCACGCCGGCAACCCCCGCACGCACCTGCGTCGGCGTCGACCGCACCCGCGTGCTGATGCTCGCCGCCGTCCTCGAAAAGGCAGGGCTTTCGCTGCACGACCGGGATGTCTTCGTCAACGCCACCGGCGGCATCGAGCTCGACGAGCCGGCCGCCGATCTCGCGATCGTGGCAGCGCTCGCGAGCAGCCTCCTCGACCGTCCGCTCGACGCGCGCACGCTCGTCGGCGGCGAGATCGGGTTGGTCGGAGAGCTGCGCGCCGTTCCCCACCCAGAGTCACGGCTGCGCGAGGCAGCACGGCACGGCTTCGTGCGGGTCGTCGGGCCGCCGGTCACCTGCGCGGTCCCCCACGGGCTGCAGTACGTCCCTGTGCGGAGCGTCCGAGAGGCCCTCACGGTGCTGCTCGGCGGCTAGGGTCCGCCGGCCGCGTTACGACGCATGCATGCACATCGTCCTGAACGGCGCGCCGCTCTCGTTGTCCCCGACCACCACGACGGTGGAGGCGCTGATCGCGATTTGGCTGGAGGCCGAAGCACGCGAGGGCGTGGCGGTTGCGCAGAACGACGCGATCGTCCCGCGCTCGCAATGGTCGACCACGCTGTTGCACGAGGGCGACGTCGTCGAGATCGCGGCGCCGTTCGCGGGAGGCTGACGATGACGTCCGACGCTTGGTCCATCGGGGGACTGCAGCTCGAATCGCGGGTCCTGCTCGGCACCGCGATGTACGCCAACCGCGAAGAGATGTTGGCGTGCATCGAGGCGAGCGGCACGTCGCTGGTCACCGTGAGCTTGCGACGGGTGACGCCTGGCCAGCACGACGGCAACCTGTACAAGGTCCTCTCTGCGGCTGGCCTGCACCTGCTGCCCAACACAGCGGGATGTCTCACGGCGCGCGACGCGATCCGCACCGCGCACCTCGGCCGCGAAGCCCTGGGGACGCCGCTGGTCAAGCTCGAGGTCGTCGCGGACGACGAGACGCTGCTCCCCGACGGTGAGCAGCTGCTCGAGGCCGCCGAACAGCTCGTCCGCGACGGCTTCGTCGTCCTCCCCTACACCAACGACGACGTCGTGCTCGCGCGCAAGCTGCAGGACGTCGGTTGTGCGGCGGTTATGCCGTTGGCAGCGCCAATCGGCACCGGTCTCGGCATTCGCGACCCCCACGCGCTCGCGCTGATCCGGCGCTACGTGCAGGTGCCCGTGATCATCGACGCCGGGCTGGGCACGGCGAGCCACGTGACGCGCGCCTTTGAACTCGGCGCCGACGCCGTCCTGCTCAACACCGCGGTGGCCAAGGCGAGCGACCCGCGCAAAATGGCCGAGGCCGTGCGTTGGGCGGCCGCGGCTGGTCGCGCCGCGTACCTCGCGCAGCCGATGCCGCCGCGGTTCCTCGGTGGCCCATCGAGCCCCACGGAGGGCGTCCCCTGGCGCACCCCGAGCTGATCCTCGGCGTCGACGTCGTTCGGCTCGGCGCGGACTGGCGAACGCACCTCGACGCCGCCTGCGGCGCATTGGTGCAACCCTATGTCGGCGTCTGGCTCCGGCTGGCGGGCGTTCCCAGCGCCGAGCGGGCCCAGATCGCCGCGAGCGTCGGGGCGCGGGGGCACCCCCGGCTCGCGGTCGGCGCCGCCCCTGACGAGGCGACCCGGTGGGGCTACCGCGCCGTCCACCTCCCGGGCGCGCTGCTCGGCGCGGCCCGCCCGGCCGATCTCGCCGACTTTGCATGGTCGACCTGTGCTGTGCATGACGAGGAACAGCTCGCGGCCGCCGCGGCGGTCGGCGTCACGCTGGCGTGGTTGTCGCCGGTGGCGGACGTCCCGAGCAAAGGCCGTGTCGCCCTCGCCGACGACGCCCGCAGCGCGCTCCTCTCCGCGGCGAAGGTCCCGCTCGGTGCGCTCGGGGGCGTGACGCCGAGCAACGCGGCACGGTGGTACGCCGCGGGATTTGCCGCGCTCGCGACGTTCGGGTCCTGGCCCACCGTCGGTTTGAGTGTCTGGCCCCGTCGATCCGAAGCGTCCGACGTCGCCGGTCAGGGCGCGTCTCGTTAGACTTGCGCCGAGAGGTTCCCATGCGCCGCCTTCTCCTTCTCGCTGGCCTCGGCATCGGTCTCGGTGGGGTTCTTTTCTGGCTCGGTGAAGCACCTCCCGCGGCGCCCCCCCCGTCCGACGAAGCGGCAGCCGCCGCCCCAGCCGACGAAGCGGCCGCTGGGACCCCGACGACGGCAGAAGCGACCGCCACGGGCAATCCCCCTGAGGAGCCGAAGATCGAGCCGCCTCCAGCGCCGGAAGCACCGCTCCCGCCGCCTCCCGAGCCGGACCCCGACGTGACCAAGGGTCGGTGTGGTCCCCTCGACGACGTGTTGAGCGCCAAGTACGGCGCCGCCTTCTCGGCCGAAGCGGGCCGCGTTGCGATGGAGAAGTTCCCGCTCGAACAAGTCATGCAGATGTGCGAGGCATGGGCGCAGCTCCCGCAGGCCGAGCTCGAAGCGAAGCTGGCGTCCGAGCTCGGGCTTAAGCCCACCAAGTGAGCCTCTGCGTGCGCGGACTGATCCTCACCTCGACGCTGGTCGCCCTCACGGCGTGCGGCGGTGACCCCGCCCAAGGTCGTCGAGGCAAGGGGCCAAGATCCGACGACCGCGCAGCCGCTCAGGCTCCCGCCGGGATCACTTCCGAAGCACCCAACGGGGTGCTGCGGGCGCCCCCGCTCGTCGTCTTCACCGTCCTCGACACCGTGCGCGCCGACCACACCAGCTTGTGCGGCTACGACCGACCGACGACGCCGGCCCTCGAGGAGATCGTGCGCCGCGGCGGCGTCCATACCTGCCGGGCCTACAGCCCTGCTGCTTGGACCCATCCGTCCCACGCCTCGTTCTTCTCAGGGAAAAGCGTGGTGGAGCACGAGGCGGTCTGGTCGACGCGGTCCGAGGTCTCCATCAACCCGGTGACCCGGGTACGCCCGCTGGACGCCGCCTTCGAGACGGTGGCGGAGCGGTTCCAGGCCGCTGGCTACCAGACCCTCGCGGTGTCGGGCAACATGATCCTGCAGCCGCCGTCCGGCCTGCTGCAGGGGTTCGACGCAGTGGCCGTGTCCGATGCGTCCTACGGCTTGCGCGGACCCAGGCTGATCGAGCGGCTGACCGAAGAGCTCGCCAAGCTCGATCCCACGCGCCCCCTGTTCCTGTTCCTCAACGCTTACGATGCCCACGACCCCTACCCCGCGATCCCGGAAGGGGTGCCTTGGTTGCCCACACAAGGGGTCGAAAATCTGCACCCCAACGTCCACGACGCAGACCATCCCTACGTCCGCTTCGTCAAGGGGCTCGCAAAGCCCGCCGAAGCCAAGAGCCTGCTACGCCGCGTCCGCAACGGCTACGACTGGGGCGTGCACCAGGCAGACGCCCAGCTCGGCGCGGCGCTGGAGCTGCTGGTCTCAAAGGGATGGACCGACAAGGGCATGCGGGTCGTCGTGACGTCCGACCACGGTGAACTGCTCGGCGAGCACCAGCTTTTACGCCATGGCGGCTTTGTGTACGAAGGGGCCGTCCGCGTCCCTCTGGTCGCCTACGACACCACCACGCCGATCGCACCGCTCCCCGAGCCTGCCAGCGGGCAATGGGTCCACGATCTGCTGCTGTACGGGCAAGTCCCCGCATCGCGCCCGCCGGTCCACGCCGTGGCCGAACCGAACGAGCGCGACGTGCTGATCGGCACGCTCGCCGGCGCCGTCTGGGAGGGCGAGACGAAGGTCGTGTGCGTCGATGGGGCGGTGGGTCGCTACGACCTCGACGCCGACCCCGACGAGCTCGATCGCCAGCCGCTCGCCGGCCATCGCCTGGCAGCCCCACTCAAGGAGCTGTGCGGCAAGATCGACACCTTGCACCACAAGCCGCCGCCCGCCGACGATCCCGCTTGGGTCGAGGCGTTGATCGCCGTCGGCTACCTCGCCGCAGACGGCGCCCCGCCTACGCCGCCCGCTGCTCCGCCTCCTCGCCAAGGCACGCCCCCATGAACCGCGCCCTCCTGTTTGCCCTGTTGATGCTCGGATGCCGCGGTCGGTGCCGCCCGCAAGGCGATGGACTCGGCAACGCCGAGTGGGACCGTCGGGTGACGGCGGTGCGCCAGCAACGGACGACACCGACGCTCGCCACGGACGACCTCCCCGCAGGGGAGCCCGCCTTCGTCGCGTTGATCGTGCTCGACACCGTACGCGCCGATCGGACCTCGCTCTGCGGCTACGACAAGCCGACCACGCCGACGCTCAAGGCCCTCGCCGACAAGGCGGTCGTCCGCTGCGACGCCTACAGCCCCGCCACCTGGACGCTTCCCGCCCACGCCAGCCTGTTCTCGGGCCAGCCCACGGCAGAGCACGGCGTCCACACGCTCGGCACGCCGCTCGCAGACAGCGCAGAGACGCTGGCTGAGACGTTCGCCGGCCGGGGGTACCAGACGCTGTTCCTGTCGGGCAACCCGGTGTTCAACGGAGAGGCCGGCGGGTTCTGGCAGGGGTTCGATCGCGTGGTCGTCGCCAAGGCACTCACCGGGCCAATGCGCGGACCGTCGATGTCGGAGATCTTGGAGCACGAGCTCAAGCGCTTGGACCCCTCCAAGCCGCTGTTCCTCGTCCTCAACATCTTCGACGCGCACGACCCGTACCCCGCCGTGCCGAACGGTGTTCCGTGGGCAACCGCGATGGGTCGCACGAACCTGCTCCCGCACACGGCCAAGCCCGACAACCCCTACTACGCCTTCGTGACCGGCCGAATGAAGGCCGAAGCGCGTCCGGCGTACCTGGCGCGCATCCAGAACGCCTACCCGTGGGCGGTGCACGAGGCCGACGCCAACCTCGCCGAGGCGCTCAAGGCCCTGCGCGACCATGGCTGGGCGCGAAAGCCCCACCGCATGGTGATCACCAGCGACCACGGCGAACACCTCGGCGAACACGAGCTTCTCCGCCACGGGAGCGCCGCATGGCAGTCGGTCGTGCGTGTCCCCTTCCTCTACCTCGACGGCATGCACCCCGAGGGGACGGCCCCGGTCGCACTCCCCGATCCCCTCTCGACCCTCGAGGCGTGGCACCTGCTCCGCGACGGCGCGCCCGCGAGCCCCGCGCGGCCCGTGACGTCGGCCTCCGCGCACAACCCCGAGGACTTCAAGCCTTCGTGGCTCACCGTGGCCTGGTGGGCGTCGACCACCGACAAGTGGTTGCACTTCGATGGCGAGGACAGGCGCTACGATTTGAGCGTGGACCCCGGTGAACTCTCCCCGGGGCCGATCGACCCCACCGCGCCCACCGCGGCCGCCCTGGCCGCCGAGGTGGGACGGCAACGCGCCAGCATCGAGGCCGCGACCGCCCGCGGCATCGATCCCGCGGTGCTCGAGATGCTCAAGGTCAGCGGCTACGTTCAGGACGACGACGAAGAGCCGGCACCGCCACCGCCGGTGAACGAGGACCCATGAACGCGTCAACATCCTCCGAAGGCATCGCGCTGCGTCTCGCCCTCGCGGGAGCTGCGTTCGGCGTCCTCGACGGCCTCGCCGCACGGTGGTCAGCACCGGGTTGGGGCTTCGCGGTTCCGGTGCTGGGTGCCGTCGTCGACGGCTGCCTCCTCGGCGTCGTAGGCTTCGCATGGGACCGCTGGCGTGGACGCACCCGCGCACACGGGCAGCCCGGCGACGGACGACGCTGGGCCGCCGTGGCCGTCGCCGCCCTTGTAGCAGGCCTCTGGCCCGACCCCGCGACGCGGGGCACCGCCGCCCCCGCCGACGTTCGCCCCGTCGCCCACGGCGCTGCACAAGATGTGCTGTGGATCGCCGTCGACGGCCTCCGCGCAGAGGACTTGGCGCAGGGGCGGTTGCCGGCGCTCGCGGAATGGTCCACCCACGCCACGCTGTTCCGGCAGAGTTGGGCGAGCACCGACGACCCCGACCTCGCGCTGCAGGCCCAGCGCACCGGCAGGGCAGCGCTCGACACCTCCGGCCCCATCGCCGAGGGCGTCAACCCTCCGATCCTCGGACTGTTGACCGCGCTCGGCGTCGAGACGTACGCCGTGGTCGGTGGTCCGGCGGCGAGCGCCGAGGGGTCCGCAGTCGTCGACATCGTCGTCCCCTGGCGCGACGGATTCCCCGCCGGCGCGCACCGCCTTCTCCTCGGCCGCCTCCTCGGAGCCTTGCACCATGCACGCACCGGGGAGGCCGCCCCACGCGCTGCAGCGCCCGAAGAGGTCGCCGCGCGCGCCGCGGCTGCGCTCCCGGCGGCCGACGACCCGGCCCGCGTCGTGTTCGTCCACCTCGCCGCGCCGACGCTCCCCGCCGTCGACCCGGCGGCGTACGACCTGCAGAGCGTCCACAACGCTTGGCTGACCCGGGTCGACGACGCGCTCCACCGCCTGCTCGAAGAAGCCGCGGCATCCGCCCGCGCCTCCACCTTGCGCATCTTGGTCACCGGCACCGCAGGCGTCCAAACGGCACCCCAGCCGCCCGACGGCGGCGCGACGCTGCGCCCCGACACGACCCACCTCGTGACGCTGTTCCGGCGCCCCGGAGAGCCCTCCACGGGCGGCGTGGTCGATGCGTACGTCCGCTCCGAGGACATCGGACCGGGCGTCGTCGGTGAGGTCGTCAACGCCCGGCTCGACGACGCCTTCGACGGGCGCTCGCCCTTTCGCCGCCTCGCGGAGCTTCGCGGGGGCAAGCGGCTGAGCCTGACGAAGTTCGACCTCGTCCCGCCTCCCGATGCCGGCACCCGGGGCTGGGTGCTGCCACCGTCGCGCCCCGACGAGACGCGCCAACAGGCCACTGACCCCGTCGCGTGGCGTCCGGCGCTCTGTGATCTCCTCGCCGACCGCACGAGCGACGACCTCGCGATCAGCATCGGTCGGGATGGCACGCTGGTCGTTCGACAAGGCGGGTACGCACTCCGAACGCCGAGCGGCCTGAGCGATGTCGGCGGCGACTTTGCGCTGCGGCACGACTGGGTGGACGTGGAAGAGCGGGAGCGTGCGATCGCCGCCGCGAGCGCGACCTGCGGCGACGTGCCCGCCGCAGACCGCGCCGTGGCGATGGCGACGGCCGCACAGGCCGCGCTCGAGGCCCAAGCGGAACGACGCGGTAGCCCGTGGCCCGAGTCGCTGACGGTGCCCGTGCGTCAACGGCCCGCCGGTGCCCCGGACCCCCACGAGATCCTGGCGCGCCACGGCTTGATGCTGCCGTCTGAACCCGCCCGGCGATGAGCGGAGCGGCGATCGCCAGCGCAGCGCGCTAGGCACCCCTATGCACGCGCACCACGCCTCCATCGATCTCGCTCGGATCCGCAACGAACGGTTCCTTCTGCGCGTGATCGCGGGCCTCGGCGGCGTCGGATCGCTCACCTTTCTCGGCCAACTCCCTTCGCCCTCGTTCAACGCCGGCACCATCCCTGGCGCGCTGATCACCTTCGCGATGTTTGCCGGATATGCCTGGCTGGATCGACTGAATACCCGGACCGTCACCGCGGGATGGGTCCGCTGGCTCGCGACCACGGTCGAGATCAGCGTCCCTCTGATGTTCATGGTCCCCACCGCGCTCGTCGACCCGCTACTCGCGCTGCACGACGCGCCCGCGGCGCTGTGGGTGATGGCGATCTTCGTCTCGGTGCTGCGCCTGACACCCGCGTTGACGGCGTACGCCGGAGCGTTGGCCTGCGCCGAGTGGTTCGGCGTGTGGGCCTGGTGCGCGTCTCAGGTCGGCGACCTCGACCCGTCGATCAACCTCGCGGGCGCACTCCGACGCACCTTCATCTTCGCGGCGTCGGGCACCATCGCGACGTACTTCTCGTACGCGTTGATCCGCATGATCCGCGACATCGAAACGAACGCGGAGCAGCGTGAACGGCTCCGGCGCCTCCTCGGCGCTTACGTGCCCACCCCGGTGGTCCAACGCCTGATGCGCGAGGAGTCCACGCGCATCAGCGAGCGACGCACCGCGACCGTGCTCTTCGTTGATATCCGCGATTTCACGCAGTTCGCCGAAGACCACCCCGTCGACGAGGTCGTGAGCCGCCTCAACCTCGCCCTCGAGCGGTTCGCCCTACGCGTCGAGGAGCACGGCGGGCTGGTCAACAAGTTCCTCGGTGACGGCATGATGGCGCTGTTCGGCGCGCCCTTCGACGACCCCGACCACGCCCAGCACGCGCTCGACGCCGCGCTGGCCATCCTCGAGTCCGCGGACGCCCTCGACAGCGGGGGCGCTTGGAACGGGCTGCGCGTCGGCGTCGGTCTGCACACCGGCGAGCTGGTGCTCGGCGACATCGGCGGCGACCGGCAGCGCGAGTACACCGCGATCGGAAGCACCGTCAACACCGCGAGCCGCGTCGAGTCCGCGAACAAGGCGTTGTCCACCCGGCTGCTGCTCACGGAGTCCGTCCGCGCCGAGCTTCGCGGGGGACATGCGCTCCGCGACCTCGGCCCCGTCACCTTGCGTGGTCTCAGCGAGCCTGTCCGACTCTACACCGTGGCGTGACCCGCCATGGACGGGGTCACTGCGCCGCGCGTGGTGGAAGCCCCGTCACGTGCGCGCCGACCTGCACACCGTGCGCGGTGAACCAACCTTGCACCACCTCGATGGCGTAGCGGGCGGGCAACCGGCTCGATGTCGTGCGCTCATCATACGGGGTCATGTCGGCGATGTGGACGATCTCACCGTCCCCGTCGACGTACGCGATCGAGAGCGCGATCTTCGTGTTCTTCATCCAGAAATTGCGGACCTTGTCGTCGGGGAAGACGAACAGCATCCCGTGGTCGGGAGCGAGCGCGTCACGGTGCATCAGCCCCTGCTGGCGCTCCGCGGGGTCGTCGGCGATCTCCACCGCCAGCGGCGCCTCACCGACGGTCAGCGGGATCGTCGGTGCCGACGAAGCGCAACCCGACATCAGCCACAACGAGAGGATCATAGTAGCTTCTCCTGAGGATCCTTCGCGAGCTCGACCGGAGGCAAGCCCAGGTGCTCCCGCCCCGTGCGGGTGATGACGCGGCCGCGCGGCGTGCGCATCAGCAAGCCCTGTTGGATGAGGAACGGCTCGCTGGCGTCCTCGAGCGTGTCCGTGGACTCACCCAGCGCCGCGGCGAGGTTGTCCAAACCGACCGGTCCGCCGTCAAACTTGTGGGCGATCGCTTCCAGCAAGCGGCGATCGAGACGGTCGAGGCCTCGACCGTCGACCCCCAGCCGAGTCAGCGCGCCGCGAACGAGCTCCAGATCCACCGTCCCGTCGCCTTCGACATCGGCAAAATCACGGACGCGACGGAGCAGGCGGTTCGCGATGCGCGGCGTCCCGCGACTGCGCGTGGCGAGCTCGCGACACGCGGACGACGTGAGCGCGAGGTCGAGCAGCCGCGCCGACCGCGCGAGGATGTGTTCGAGCTCCTCGGGTGCGTAGAAGTCGAAGGTCGCCGCGATCCCGAAGCGGGCGCGGAGCGGTGCTGTCAACAGCCCCGAACGGGTGGTGGCGCCGACCAACGTAAACCGACGAAGCGGCAGCTTGACCGACTGCGCGCCAGGCCCCGAGCCGAGGACGACGTCGATCTCGAAGTCCTCGAGCGCCGGGTAGAGGATCTCCTCGACCGCACGGCTCATGCGGTGGATCTCGTCGATGAACAACACCTCGCCCTCGCCGAGGCTGGTCAGGATCGCGGCGAGGTCGCCACCGCGCTCGAGCGTGGGCCCCGACGCGGTGCGGACCTCGACCCCCAGCTCCGCGCCGATGATGTAGGCGAGGCTGGTCTTTCCGAGTCCCGGCGGCCCCGCGAGCAGGACGTGATCGAGCGGCTGACCGCGACGGCGCGCGGCCTCAATGAAGACACCGAGGTTCTCCGTCACTTGGCGCTGGCCGACGTATTCGGTCAGCCGACGCGGTCGGAGCGCGGGATCGATCGCCTCAGCGGCGTCATACGCACCGGCGGTTGCGTCCACCACACGATCAGCCATGGTCCGCCCCCCCGCCACGCCGCCCGCCCGACAACAAGGTCAGCGCCGCCCGTAGACGGTCGCCGAGCGGCTCGGCCTCACGTCCCTCACGGCGTAGCGCGGCGGCCGCACGCTGCGCTTCGGCGCGCGTGTAGCCCAGCGAAGCGAGTCCCAACAAGAAGGGATCGTCTGCGGCGACGGGAGCGGCCGGTGCGGGCGCGTCGGCGACGCCAGGCGAGAACTCTGCGGGCAGCTTGCCCTTGAGCTCCAGCGCGAGCCGCTGCGCCAGCCGCTTTCCGACGCCGGGGATGCGGCAGAGCGCGGTCACATCGTCGCGTTCGACCGCCACGGCCAAGCCTGCCCGGCCGAGCGCGTCGAGCGCGGAGAGGGCGACTTTGGGTCCGATGCCGTCGACGAGACGCAGGCGTTCGAACGCCACCCGATCGGCGTCTTCCGAGAAGCCGTAGAGCGTGATCGCGTCTTCGCGAACGTCGGTGTGGACCCACACCACGACCGGCGCGTTGGCCGCGACCCACGATGCGATGTCACGGGTTGCCGCGACCACGGCGTAGCCGACGTCCCGGACATCGATCACCACGCGCGTCGCGTCATGATGCACCACCGTCCCGACGAGGCGCGCGATCATGGAACGCCCCGCGCCGACCGCAACGCGAGGCCCCGAACGTGCGCCGCGTGCGTGATCGCGATCGCGAGCGCGTCGGACGCGTCGGACGCGAGCGCGTCATCGATCCCGAGAAGCAACCGCACCATCTTCGCGACCCCCGACTTGTCCGCGCGACCGTCGGCGCCGACACTGCGCTTGACCGTCATCGGGTTGTAGCCCGCTGGCGCGAGGTCGGCCTGCGCGAGCGCCAACAGCGCCACACCGCGCGCCATGCCGAGACGAAGGGCACTTTCGGCACTTTTGTATTGGAAGATCTCTTCGATCGCGGCCCCCTGCGGGCGATGCGTCGCGATCACCGCCGTCACACCGGAGTGGATCTGAAGCAGCCGTACGTCGAACGGATCGGACGCGCGGGTCCGGACCACACCGGCCGCGACCATCCGGTGACGGCCACGCTCCGTCTCGATGACGCCCCACCCGGTGGCGTTCGCGCCTGGATCGATGCCGAGGATACGCATGCCGTCCCCTATCGCGGCGCGCGCGCGCAAGCACGCCGCGTTCCATTCCGTTAGGCACGGATCTTGCAAAGCTGGCGTGCGGAGGCCGAGATGATCTTCCAGCAGCTGTTCGAGCCCGTGACGAGCACGTATACCTACCTGGTCGCCTGCCCGCGCACGCGCGAGGCCGTGCTCATCGACCCCGTCGTCGAGGAGCTGCAGGCCTACCTAGACACCCTCGCCGCGCT
>JBEIFN010000006.1:0-24712 GCA_040382435.1 Alphaproteobacteria bacterium | reverse complement strand
TTGTGGGCGCGGGCCTTGGCACCGCGGCGCCGTCGGCGGCGGGCGCCGCGGCTTCCGCACCGGGCCCATCGACGGCGGGTGCGTCCGGCACCGCGGCGTCTTCATCGCTCGCTGGCGGTCCCGTCGACCCCTTCGCGGCCGCGCTCGCCGCGCGCTCCGAGCCTACCGCTGCGCCGCCGGCGGCTGCGACCGGTTCTACGGCTTCGGCCACCGCGGGCGGTCAGGCGCTGGCGCCCGCCGGCCAGGGCGCCGATGCGTCGCGCGTCCGTTGGAGTCCCGGAGACGCCGGTGCGCGCTGGTCGGTGCGGCTGCTGCGGATCTTGCCCGATGTGGCGCCCCCGCGCGCGGTCCTCGGACTCCCGTCGGGTCGCGAGATCGTGGTCTCGCCCGGCACCATGATCCCCGAGCACGACCTTGTCGTGATGGCGATCGGCACCGACGCCGTGCAGGTGGATCGGATCGTCGCCGACGGGGACCGGACGCGTGTCGAGACCGAGGTGTTGCGTCCGCTGAACGGTACGGCACGTTGACAATGCCTTGACGCAGATCCCGCCGCCGCGATCCGATGCAGATCTCACGGAGGCGGTCATGGCAGAACGCGTTCGACTGCATGTCCCGGTCCAGTCAGCAAATCGTGAGCCTGCGACGTTGGCTTCGAGCCATGGCCGCGGCCGGGTTCGGGACCTCGATCTGATGGACGATGTTCGTGAGGACCCCACCCGATGTCCCGCGACCCGCGAGCTCGGCGCGAACGAGCTGCGCGCGTTGTGGGCGTCGGTCGAGGCGGTCGATGAGGAGGCGGATGCACCGACGGTGCTCCTCGCTGCACCGTCGGGGGCGCTGCGCGCGCCGGCCGACGAGGTTCGCGCCCAACGTGCGCAGGACGCGCAACGGGCCGATGATGAGGTTCGCATTTTGATCGCGGTGTCCGTCGTCGTCGCGTGCGCGATGGTTTGGTGGGGGGCGCTGCACGTCGCCGGGTAGTCGGCCCGCGACGCACGTTGACGGCATCTTGTCGCGAGGTCGTCCGTGTTCTTGGTGTAGGATGCCCACTCCGGGAGGGGTGATGCGACGTGCGTCCTTGGTGTGGTTGGTGGCGGGGTTGGGCGTCGGGGCCTGTCGCAACAAGATCCCCGAGGTCATCGATACGGGCGTGATCGATTCGGCGACGCCGCCGGACACCTTGCCCACCGATACGCCGGACACCGTCGACACCGATACGACGGAGACCGCGGTTATCGAAACCGATCCGGCGGAGACCGGAGATACATCGCAAGACTCTGCCGACACCGATCCGGGTGACGACAGCGGCGACAGCGGCGACAGCGGCGGTCCCAACGACTCTGGCGACACTGATCCGGGCTTGGAAACCGCGGACTCGGGCGTCGACACGCCCCTCGAGACCTCCGACTCCGGTCAGGATACGCCGATCGACACGCCTGTGGACACGCCTGTGGACACGCCTGTGGACACGCCTGTGGACACGCCCGTGGACACGCCGGTCGACACGCCGATCGATACGCCCGTGGACACGGCGGACTCGGCCGAGGATACGCCAGTCGATACGCCAGCGGACACCTCGCTCGACACCGGCGATTCGGGCACGGGCATCGACACGCCGGTCGACACGCCCGTGGACACCCCGGTCGATACGGGCGTCGATACGGACTGCGGCTTCACGGTGACGCCGGATGCTTGGTCCGTGCCGGGCTCGGCCTACCCCGGTGCAGCCACGCTCAATGAGATCACCAGCCAGCTCGACTGCCCGGGCAGCGACGAGGTGCCGGCCTACGAGCTGCTCGACCTCGACGGCGATGCGCGGCCGGAGCTGGTCGTCACCGATCGCTGCGATCAGGGCGGCAACGGCGCGGTCGGCGAGACGTACTGGGAGGTCTACTTCAACGAGGGCGATGGGTTCGCGCCCGCGGCCTACAACTGGCCGATTCCGGGTGCGACCTACAGCGGCTCGGAGTCGTTCGACCTGACCGCAGAGCCGCAGAACTGCCAGGGCGGCGCCTTGCAGCCGACCTACGCGACGTTCGATCTCAACGGCGACGGCTTGCCCGACTTCGTCGCGGTCGACGAGTGCGACGCCGGTGGTGCGGGTGCGGTGGGCGAGCAGTACTGGCGCGTGTGGCTCAACAACGGGCTTGGTTTCGATGCAACCTCGGTCAACTACACCCTCCCGGGTGGGCTGTACGGCGGCAACGAGACGTTCGACAACGTGGCGGCCGAGCTGGAGTGCAACGGCGGTACGGCGCGCCCGGACTACGAGCTCGCCGACCTCGACGGCGACGGCGCTGTCGACCTGATCACGACCGACGACTGCGCCTCCGGCGGCTTGGGCGAGTCGACGTGGCGCGTGTTCTTCAACGACGGCGCGGCGTTCGCTGCCAACGGGACCGACATCGCGATCCCGGGTGCGGCCTACGCGGGCAACGAGTCGATCGACGACTTGTCGTCGGATCTGGAGTGCTTTGGTACCAACGAGGACGAGCCGGCCTACGGCCTGCGCGACCTCAACGGCGATGGCTTGCTCGATCTGGTGATCACCGAGACCTGCGTCGCCGGTAGCGGAACGGGTGAGTCGTCGTGGGAGGTCTACTTCAACGTCGGCGGCGCCTTCGACGCGGCGGCGACGACGTGGTCGGTCCCGGGTTCTCAGTACCCAGGGGCCACGACCTTCGAGCGATTCGCCGAGGCGCAGGACTGCGCGGGCGCCAACGATCAGCCCACCTATGAGCTGCTCGACCTCAACGGAGACGGTCTGCCCGAGCTCGTGATCCTCGACGCGTGCGACACCGGCGCGCGGGGGGACATCGGCGAGGTTTACTGGGCGTTCTACCCCAACACGGGGACGGGCTTCGACGCGTCGTCGGCGCGTTGGGACATCCCGGGCCGGCTGTTCCGCGGGCCTGAGTCGCTCGATGCGATCGCGGGCACGCTCACCTGCCAGACGGGCCTCGAGAAGCCGGAGTACGCCGTGCTCGATCTGGACGGGGACGCGGCGGTCGACATCGTCGTCCTCGACCTGTGCAACGACACCGTCGTCGGTGAGACCCAGTGGAACCTTGGCTACGGCGCGACCTGCGCCCCTTGACGGGCCATCGGACGCGTCGAGGCCCCCCTCGGCGCGTCCGGATGACGCGCGGGTTCAGAGTCCGAGGTGGGCGAGCAGCGCTGCGTTGACCTTGTCGGCAGAGAAGCGCTCCGCGCACAGTCGCCGGCTCGCCGCTCCCCACGCGGGACCGCGCTCGGGGTGATCGAGGAACTCGCGCATCGCGGAGGCGAGAGCGACGGCGTCACGCGGTGGCACCAAGCGTCCGTTGACCCCTTCGACGACCGTCTCTCGGTTGCCGGGCACGGCGGTGGTGAGGATCGGGCGGCTCGCGGCCATCGCCTCCATGCTGCTCATCGGCAGCCCCTCGGTCTCGAGACTGGGCAGCACGAACACGTGCGCCTCGTGAAGCACCGTGCGGATGTCGCTGACGTGGCCGACGAGCGTGATCACGCCCTCAGCCCGCCAAGCGTCGAGCTCAGCCTGGGTGACGGCGGAAGGGTGGGAGGTGTCGATCCCCCCGGCGAGGAGGAACGTCGCGTCCGGGTGCGTGGTGCGGACCTCGCGTGCGGCCTGGACGTACTCGCGGACCCCCTTGTACCCCACCAGTCGGGCGACCATCAGGAACGTGGTGGCACCCGCGCTCCAGGTGGGTGGAGGTGCGGCGTACTTGTCGACGTCGACCCCCTCTCCATCCATGCACCACAGCTTGCTCGCCGGCACCACGCGTCGCTGCAGCAGCTCGGCTTCGTTGTCGGGGGTGAGGACGATCAAGCTGTTGGACAGCGCGCCAGCGGCCGCGAGGGATGCGTGAAAGGCCGCCCGCATCGCCGTCTCTCGCGGTCCGCCCTTGAGGTTGGGGAACCCCAAGCCCGTGATCATGCCGTGGACGCGTGGCACGCCCGCCGAGCGGGCCGCGATCGGCGTGAGCAGCGACATCTTGTGCGTGTAGGCGAGGACGACGTCGGGACGGACCGTTCGGCAGATCCGGCGCAGATCCCAGATCGCTTCGAGGTCTTGGGTGGGGTCGTGGTAGTTCGCCGCAAGTTTTTCGGCCGCCCCAAACGACCAGCCGTGGGCCTGGAACAGCGGCACGAAGCTGGCCCCGCACGCCAAGATGCGGTCGACGCCCCAGCCGTCGGGGGCGGCAACGAACACG
The DNA here is from genome assembly GCA_040382435.1 of Alphaproteobacteria bacterium. Taxonomy (GTDB): domain Bacteria; phylum Myxococcota_A; class UBA796; order UBA796; genus JBEIFN01. Next base: position 20,495 of record JBEIFN010000006.1, on the reverse strand, counting down.
CGGTGCCCTGCGGCCACAAGCGTACGCATCAACGGTTCGCGGAACCAGACCATCGACGCCGCTGTGTTGGCGACGAGCAAGACGCGCATCCCGCCTCCTCGACGCATCGTATCGTGTGGGCCTCCTCGCTGCGCGCTCACGCCGCCTGACGGGCTGCCGATCGGCCGACGACGAGCCCGGCGATCTCCCAGCGCTCCGGCGCGCACGGCTCGCCCCACGGACCCCGTAGCCGCCGGCCCGGCTCGACCATGCCGAGGATCGGGCTGCCGTGCCCTCTGGGGATCAGCAAGCACAGCCCGTGGGGCGCTGGTCCGGGGCGTACCCAAACCCGCTCCCCGGCCTCGTGCCATCCGTCCGGGGACTTGCCTGGGTCGACGACGTCCCAGGCCGTGAGGCCGAGGGGGCCGGGCGCGTGGTGGACGGGCGCGAGGTGGGCGGCGTGCATGGGGCCTCCGAGCGATTTGTCGGTGTTGTAGCACCAGCAGGAACAGGCGTACAGCCTAGGACGCGCCAAGGTGGACATAAATCGTCCGCATTGCGGACGGCGGGCGAGATACCGGGGACGAGGAGGTCGGCATGCTCAACGGCAAGACATGGGGATGGATCGTGGGTTGTTCGCTGTTCGGCGCCGCGTGGGCGTACGGGGACGATGCGCCGATGGGTACGCGGTCTGTCGACGAGGTCTGTCAGACGTTTGCCGTTGGGCTCGACCCGTTGCCGTTGATCGATACCCGCGACGCGACGAGCCCGGTGGGCGCCTTCGTCGCGGCGCAGCGCGCCAGCGGGGGAGGGGCCGCGCGCGTCTCGCTCCAGACCGCCACCAAGCCGACCGGCTACCCCACGGCCTTCGCGGTGGTCTGCGTGACGCACGGGTGATCGCCGGCGCGACCACTCCTGACGCGACGTTGCGCCGCCGCCGCGCGACGTAGGCGGTGGAGGTGGGGCGATGGCGCGCATGTTGGTCGTCGGGGCAACCGGAGGGATCGGAAGTGCGCTGTGTCGCGCGCTCGTCGCACGGGGGGACGAGGTGCTGCTGGCGGCCAGAGGGGAGGCCCGGCTGGTCGACCTGGCGCAAGCGCTCGGTCAACCATGGGTTTCGGCGGACGTTCTCGATCCGGGGGCGGCGTCGGCTTTGGTCGAGGTGGCCAAGGACAAGCTCGGGGGACTCGACGGGGTCGCCTTTGCGGTCGGCAGCATCCGCCTGCGGCCCGCCCACCTCGTGTCGGACGCGGAATGGGACGAGGTCCTCGCTCTCAACCTGACGGCCGCCTTTCGGGTCGTCCGCGCCACCATCCCCGCCCTGCGGGCTAGCGGCGGCGGGAGCGTCGTGCTGTTCTCCTCGGTCGCGGCCTCGCTCGGGCTGTCGAACCATGAAGCGGTGGCAGCGGCCAAGGCGGGTCTCGAGGGGTTCGCGCGCGCGGCGGCGGCGACGTACGCCAGCGCGGGCGTTCGCATCAATGTGGTCGCGCCCGGGTTGACGGATACGCCGCTTGCGGCGCCGTTGTTGCGCTCCGACGCCAGCCGCGCCGCCTCGGAGGCGATGCACCCGACCGGGAGGATCGGGCGACCTGAAGAGGTCGCCGAGGCAGCAGCCTTCTTGCTCTCGCCGACGGCGCGGTCGATCACGGGGATCGTGGTGCCGGCGGACGGTGGGATGGGACGCTTGCGGCCGCCCCCACGCTTGGGCTAAGTCCGTCCGGGCCGCGGGTGATCGCGGGGTTCCCGCGAACTTGCACGGTTCGCGGGTTTTCGTCATGGACAAACCATCGATTTCCACCTGTGCCGAGCGGGCTCGAAGGTTGCAGGCATGCTGTGCGAACGACGCACCAGGAGGTCGATGATGGGACGTCTCGCAGGGCTAGGGTTGGGCTGGGTGGCTTTCGGTGGCGGTGCCGTCGCGTTCGCGCAAGACGCGGTGCCCGCTGCGAGCCTTCCGCCGACGCCGCTCGCCGATGCGGTCGCAGAGGCGCCACCGGCTCCTGAGCCGGTCGCTACCGCGCCCAGCAAGCCGCAGGTGAGTATCGTCGTCTCGGCGGGCAAGGGACTGACCGTCACCTCGCCCGACGGCAAGCATGCCTTCTCGGTGCGGGCGCGGTTTGTCCCGCGTTTTGATGCGGCCTTCGTCGGGTCCGGCGACGCGCCGACCACCCGCGCTTCCATCGCCACCGCGCGGTTGTGGTTTCAGGGTCATGTCTTCGACCCGAAGTTCACATGGCTGGTGCAGCTCGCCGTGGCCGGCAAAGACTTCCGGGACGGGGCGACGTCGCCGATCTTTGACGCCTATGTCGACTACAAGGTTCACCGGGACGCGAGCATCAAGGTCGGGCAGTACTTCGTCCCGTTCGACCGGCTGCGCACCGTGCGGGAGTTCGCGCTTCAGATGACGGACCGGCCGCGGCCGGTGGGAGAACTCACGCTCGATCGCGACGTCGGCGTCACAGTGTACTCCGATCACCTCGGGGCCGATCGTTCGCCCCTCGCGTACCGGGTGGGGGTGTTTGGCGGCGGCGGCACGAACCTGACCTCCAGCAAGCCCGCAGGCGCGTTGTTCGTCGGCCGCCTCGAGCTTCGGCCGTTCGGCGACGTCGATGACGACAGCGAGGGGGACCTCGAGAACCGCGCGAAGCCGGGGTTGGCGCTCGGAGGCGGTGTCGCGTACAACCTCAACACCAACCGTCAGAAGTCGACGACGGGGGCGACAGTGACCGCCGGGACGATCGACTACCTGCACGCCGCGGCCGATCTCGTGTTCAAGTGGCACGGGCTTGCGCTCCAGGGAGAGTACGTCCGGCGGCAGGCCGCGCAGGACGCCTTGGTCCTTCAGGCGGACGATGGCAGCGTCACCGAGCAGTGGGCGCGGTCTGGCCATGGTTGGGTCGCGCAGCTCAGCTACCATGCGCCGTTTGGTGTGGAGTGGGTGGCACGCGGGAGCCAGATGGGCGCGCTCGGCGAGACCGACCCGGCGTTCGTCTCCGAGCTGCAGACCAAGCGCAACGAGGTCGCGGCGGGTCTCAACTGGTACCGCAACGGACACCGCTTCAAGGTTCAGACCACGTGGCAGGCGGTGTTTGGCGACGACTTCGGTGCGGCCAACCATACGCTGGCGACGCAGCTCGACGTGATGTTCTAGTCGCGCCCGCTCGCCCGCCACGACCGTCAAGGATGACGGTTGGGGTCGTGGCATTTCACGGGCGTGGCGCGTTCATGAAGGTATCCGCTGATTTTGTCGCCCCTAGTTGGGGCATGAAACTTGCATGCCCATTGGGGCGGGGGAGGTCGTATGTTCTGGGCTTGGTTGGCGTTGGTTGCGTGTGGCGGCTCGGGGGCTGGAACCCAAGCGGGACCGTCGGGGGAGACCCCGGTGACGCGCACCTTGACGTTGGCGGCGTACACGACCCCGCGTGAGGCCTACGGCGAGGCGATCCTGCCGGCGTTTGCTGCGCATTGGAAGGAAAAGACGGGCGAAAATGTCGTCTTCGAGGCTTCGTACCAAGGCTCGGGTGCGCAGGCGCGCGCCGTGGTTGGCGGCCTCGAGGCCGACGTGGTCGCGCTCTCGCTCGACCCTGACATCCAAACGGTCGCGGACGCGGGCTTGATCACGCACGACTGGCACACGGCGGCCGTCGGTGGCATGGTCACGCGCAGCCTTGTGGTTCTCGGCGTCCGTCAGGGGAACCCGAAGGGCATCGCCGACTGGGCGGACCTGACGCGCGACGACGTCGAGGTGCTGACCCCCGACGTGCGGACCTCGGGCGGCGCGATCTGGAACGTCGCCGCGCTGTGGGGGTCTGGGCTGCGCGGTGGGCTCGACGAAGCCGGAGCGGCCGGCCAGTTGTCGAAGGTCCTCGGTCGCGTCCGCGTGATGGACAAGGGGGCCCGGGAGTCGATCACGACGTTCGAAAAGGGCGTTGGCGACGTGGCGATCACGTACGAGAACGAGGTGCTCGTCGCGCGCAAAGAGGGTCGCGCGATGGACTACGTCGTCCCTGCGCGCACGATCCGAATCGACAATCCGGTGGCCGTCGTCGACGCCTACGCCGCGAAGCATGGAAACGCCGACCTCGCCGCGGCGTTCGTGGCCTTCCTCGTCTCGCCTCAGGCCCAAACGGCCTTCACGGAGTACGGGCTGCGGCCGGTGGTCGGGGAAGCGCCCGCGGGCTGGCCCGCGTCCGCAGGGCTGTTCACGATCGACGACCTCGGCGGGTGGAGCAACGTCAAGGGCAAGCTGCTCGGAGAGGACGGCGTGTATGCGGCGGCCCTCGCGGCGAGCCGCCGATGAAGCCGTTCGCGCCGTTGCGTTGGCTGGTCCTCGCTTGGGTGGGGGCGCTTGTGCTTCTCCCCTTGGCGGCGACGGTCGCGGCGGCTGGTGCGTTGGGGTTTCGGGGGTTGGTTGACGCGGTGACGGCCCCGGCGGCCGTGGAGGCGCTGTGGCTGTCGGCGTGGACGGGCTGCATCGCGACGCTGATCAACGTGCCGTTCGGGACCGCGATCGCGTGGATGATCGTGCGGTGGCGCGTCGCAGGACACCGTTGGTTGAGCGCGCTCGTCGATCTGCCGCTGTCGATCCCCACCCTGGTGGTCGGGATCCTGCTCGTCGCGCTGTACGGCCCCGCGTCCCCACTCGGCGGCGTCCTCGAGGCCGCCGGCGTGCGGGTCGCCTATGCGCGGCCGGGCATCGTGCTCGCCCTCCTCGCCGTCACGTTGCCGTTCGTCGTCCGTGCGGTCGAGCCGGTGCTCGCGGAGCTCGATCCGGCGGAGGAAGAGGCTGCCGTGACCCTCGGGGCCCGTCCCGCCCAGGTGTTCTGGCGGGTCCTGTTGCCGCCGCTGCTGCCCGCGATGGGCGCTGGTGGTGTGCAGGTGTTCGCACGCTCGGTCGCCGAATTCGGGAGCCTCTCGGTGGTGTCGGGCAACATTTTGGGGGAGACCTTGGTCGCACCCGTGTACGTGCTCGGCGAGGTCGAGGCCGGTAACCCCGGCGGCGCCGCGGCGGTCAGCGTGGTGCTGCTCGCTGTGAGCTTGACGTTGCATCCCCTGTCACGCGCCCTCAGCCGCGCCGCGGGGGCTGGCCATGTCTGATCGGTGGGTACGTCGGTGGGTGATCGGCCTTGTCCTCGCCTACCTCGGTGCCATCCTCGTCGTTCCGTTGTTCAGCTTGCTCTCGGTCGTTGTCGGGGCGCCAGACCGCGCGATCGACGGGCTGCTTCGACCTGAAGCGATCGACGCGCTGACGCGAACCCTCACCGTGACCGCTGTCGTGGTGGTCGGCAACGTCACGATGGGCGTCGCCGCGGCTTGGCTGGTGGTTCGAGACCCGATGCGCGGCCGCGCGGCGCTGGACGCGCTGCTCGACCTGCCGCTCGCGGTGTCGCCGGTGATGACCGGCTTGTCCTTGCTGCTGCTGTTCGGACGCAACGGCTGGCTTGCCTCGCCGCTGTCCTCGATGGGCGTGGTCGTTCCGTTTCAATGGCCCGCGATTCTCCTCGCGACGCTGTTCGTGACGCTCCCGTTCACCGCGCGCGAGGTGATCCTTGTGCTCCGTGAGCTTGGGACCTCTCAGGAGGAGGCCGCAGCCACGCTTGGGGCCACCGGGTGGCAGACGTTCTGGCGGGTCACGCTTCCCAACCTCCGGAGTGCGGTCGCGTTGGGGGCGACCTTGACCGCCGCGCGGGCGCTCGGAGAGTTTGGCGCGGTGCTGGTCGTCGGGGGCGCCATCCGCGGGCGGACCCAAACAGCGACGACGTTCATTCACACGGCGATGGAAGAACGTCAGGAAGAGGCGGCCTACGCGATGTCGTTGGTGCTGGCATTCCTCGCCATTCTGCTCCTCGCGGCGCTGACGGCGCTCGGCCGTCCTCGGAGGTCCCCTTGAGCATCCGGGTGGTAGGGCTTCAAAAGAAGCTCGGTGGAAATCATATTGTTCGTGATGTCTCTTTTGAGGTTCGCCCGGGAGAGCTCGTCGCCCTCCTCGGACCCTCGGGCAGCGGCAAGTCGACGGTCCTTCGCATGATCGCAGGGCTCGAGACGGTGGACGCTGGGGAGGTCTGGCTCGAAGATCGGCGCGTGGACACCTTGGACGTCCGCGAGCGCAACGTCGGGTTCGTCTTTCAACACTACGCCTTGTTTCGGCACATGACGGTGGGCGACAACATCGCCTTTGGTCTGCAAGTGCGCGGCGTATCGGCCGACAAGCGGGAAGCGCGGGTGCGCGAGTTGTGCCAACTGATGGGCCTGTCGGGTCTCGCGGACCGCCTCCCTGCGCAGCTCTCGGGCGGGCAACGCCAACGTGTCGCCCTCGCGCGAGCGCTTGCTCCCCAGCCGAGCCTGCTTCTGCTCGACGAGCCGTTCGGCGCCGTGGACGCCAAGGTCCGGGAGGAGCTGCGGCGTTGGTTGCGTCGCTTGCATGACGAGGTGCACACCACCTCCCTGTTCGTGACCCACGATCAGGAGGAGGCCTTCGCGGTCGCGGACCGGGTGATGATCCTGTCGCAAGGGCAGTTGGAGCAGGCCGACACGCCCGAAGGCATCCTCGACCGACCCGCGACCGAGTTCGTGGCGCGGTTTGTCGGTGACGTCAACGTGCTCCATGCGGTGGCCGCGGACGGCGTCGCCCTGTTGGGCGGGCTGCGGGTGCCGAGCGAGACGGCGGGGGCGGTGCACGTGGTGGTTCGCGCCTACGACCTCAAGCTTTGGCGCGCGGCCGATGGCGCAGCCGGACACGCCACCGTGCGACGCGTGCTGCCGCTCGGTGACCGCGTGCGCGTCGAGGCGGTGCTGGACGACGGGCAGTCGTTCCATGCGCAGTTTCCACGGCGTAGCAGCTTGCTCCACGGGGTAGAGCCCGGTGGGCGGGTCGAGGTGGAGATCACCACGTCCCGCGTCTTCCCCGCGAGGTCTTGATGTCACCGGTCGCTCAGGTACGGCTGCTGCTCGATGTGTGGCGTGAGGTCGGTCGCCACCTCGACGTGCATGAGTCCCTCGCGTTGATCGGGCCGCTCGTCGAGCGGGTGATCCCGCTCGCCACGATCGCGCTCCGCCACGTGGACGTTGCGGGAGGACGCGTCGATACACTCGCCGCCTACCCGGCGGACGGGCACGCGTGGCGGACCACGTTGCAGTCGGGGGAGACCGAGTCGGTGCTGCAGTGGTTGTCCGTGGGCGGCGTCAGCGTGCTGGTTCCAGGCGACCCCGGTCCGGTGGGGGCGGCGGCGGCAGCGCCTGCGGGCGCTTGGGCGATCGCGGGCCCGCTCCGTCTGGGCGACGGCGCCGCGGCGCTGCTCGTTGTCACCGGCGAGTCGGCGATCGCGGGCTACGCGGGGTTGGTCGCCGACCTGTTGGAGCCGATGGGCGCCGCGGTGGCGAACGACCGGCGGCTGACCGAGCTGGCCCGGTTGCGTGAGGCAGCAGAAGCCGACAAGCGCGCCCTGCTCTCGCGCCTCGACCGCCAAGACGTCTCGGACGCGATCGTCGGTGCGGAGGCCGGGCTGCGGGCGGTGATGGAGCGCGTGGACCAAGTGGCGCGCACCGACGCGCCGGTGTTGATCCTCGGTGAGACAGGTTCGGGCAAGGAGGTCGTCGCCCGCGCCATTCATCACCGGAGCCGGCGCGCGCAGGGGCCGTTCCTGCGCGTCAACTGCGGTGCGATCCCCCCCGAGCTGGTTGACTCTGAGCTGTTCGGACACGAGCGGGGCAGCTTCACGGGTGCGATCGCCACGCGGCAGGGCTGGTTTGAGCGGGCCGACGGGGGCACCTTGTTCCTCGACGAGATCGGGGAACTGCCGGCGGCAGCACAGGTGCGCCTGTTGCGGGTGCTGCAGGACGGGACGTTCGAACGGGTCGGCGGCGCGAGGACGTTGACGGCCGACGTGCGCATCGTCGCCGCGACGCACCGGCCGATGCAGGATTTGGTGCGGGACGGGAGGTTTCGCGAGGACCTCTGGTACCGCGTCAGCGTCTTCCCCGTCAGCCTTCCGCCCCTCCGTGAGCGGCGGAACGACATCCCGATGCTGACCGCGCACTTCGCGCGGCGCGCGGGCCAGCGACTGTTCGGGGCCCCGATCGAGCCGACGGCCTCGGACGTCGCGCTGCTCGCGGCCTACGCCTGGCCAGGCAACGTGCGCGAGCTCGCGGCCGTCGTGGAGCGTGCCGCGATCCTCGGCGATGGACGCCATCTCGACGTGGGGGCGGCCTTGGGCGGTGGGGCTGCGTCTCCGGGCCCGGTGAGCCCTGGGACGACCCCGGCCGGCACGCTGGAGGAGGCGAACCGGCGCGCGATCGCTGAGGCGTTGCATCGCGCCGGCGGACGCATCGAGGGAGAAGGAGGGGCGGCTGCGCGGCTCGGCATTCATCCCGCGACGCTGCGTTCTCGCATGCGGAGGCTGGGGATCGACTGGTCGTCGTGGCGACGGGGACACGGCGGATCGAACCGCTGACCCGCTCAGCGGCTCCACAGCGACGGCAGCGGGTCCCCTTCGATCTCGGTCGCGTAGTCGGCGAGGAACGGTGCAACGCATGCGCGAATCGCCGCTGTCGTCGCGAGCGCGTGATCGAGGTGCGGCGCGAAGGGCGCGGCGTCGACGCGTGGCCAGACGTCGCGCGCGATGCGGACGATCTCGGACTCCTCCTCGGACGCGTCGAGCGGGACGAACGGGTCGCTCGGGATCCGGTCGAAGTAGGCGCGGTACTTGCCGGTGGGGCCGAACATGCCGCGCAGGCCGTGCCGGTCGGCGAGCGCGGCTTGCACTCGCAAGCAGGCGAACTCGCGGGGGTCGTCGGCGTCGTCGAGCGGAAACCCCCAATCCTCCTCGTGGAACGTCCGTACGCCGTTGGTCACCCAATGGCAGATCTCATGCAGCAGCATCTGCGCCACCGTGTCGTCGGCGTCGAGGTCGTCCCGCGGGCCGAGCCAGAGCATGCCCGACCCGTCGGTCCGCGAGAAGATGGCGGGGTCTCGGCGAACCGTGAGGCCGAGTCGACGCGCAGTGGCGAGCCAGACCAGCTCGACCGGATCGAGGTAGCGGCTGAGGATGGGGCGCTCGTAGGACATGGGGACGCTTACTCGACCCTGCCGCTCGCCGCATCCGCGTGCAGCCACGTCGCGTGCCCAGCGGGTCGCCAGGCGAGGCGGGCGACGCCGTTGGTGGCGAGGTGCAGCGCCAAGGAGCCGTGGGTGTCGGTCCGGAGAATGGGCACCCCGCCGCGCCAGGCGCGCACCTGCACCTCGTCGGCAGGGTGGCCATAGGTGTTGCTCGAACCGACCGAGAACCACGCCCAGCGCGCGCCGGGGAGGGCTGCGGACAGCGCGTCGGCGCCGGCGCGACTGCCGTGGTGGGGCGCCACCAGCGCGGCGGACGGCGGCCCTCCGGGCGGGGGTGGAGGGGCGTCCTCGCGGTCTCCGGGGAGCCATGCCGCGCCTGGCAGGTGCAAGACGAGGCCGCGCCCGTTGCGGGTGGCGCCTCGGGGTAGGGGGTCTTGCGGTGCCAGCACCTCGATCGGCCCGATCGCGTCGCCCGCGGTGAGCGGCCCGATCTCGATACCGCGCGCGTAGGCCTGCCCGAGCGCGTTGGCGGCGAGCGACAGGTCGCCGACCCAGAGGTGTCCGACCTCGACGCGGTCGAGCACCTCCACGAGGCCACCCGCGTGGTCGCGGTCGGCGTGCGAGAGGAACACGTCGTCGACGCGGGTGCGGCCGGAACGTAGCAGCCACGCGCCCACCCCAGCGCCGGGCGGCCCGACGTCGACCAGCCCCCGCCAACCGTCACCCGACTCGATCAGCGTGGCGCTGCCTTGCCCGACGTCGAGCGCGGTCACGGTGTGGCCCGGGGCGACGTTGGGGGCGCGCGGCCACAAGACGACGAGCGTGAGGAGGCACGCCCGGGTCGGGTGCCCCGCGGTGAGCGCGAGGCCGACGAGCCAGACCGCGGCGCGCAGTCCGTCGACCGCGGGGTGCCAGGGGGGCCACGCCAAGCGGGCGAGGACCCACAACTCGGTGTCGGACGCGCGCGCGCCGAGCGTGACAAACGGCGTGGCCAGCGCTTCGGGCAGCGGCAGGCTCGCGAAGGCGAGCGGCGTCAGCACGAAGGTGGTCCACGGTACCGCGAAGGCGTTGGCTACCAGACCGCTTGGGGGAAAGGTCTGAAACCACCACGCCGAGACCGGCAGGGTCCCAAGGGTCGCGGCCGTCGTGGCGACCAGCCCCTCGCGCAGCCACGCTGGTATCGACGTCGAGCAAAGCTGGCGGTCGAGCCAGGGGCCCCAACGGACGAGGCCTAGCACGGCCGAGAACGAGAGCTGAAAGCTCGCGCTGGTGACGGCGGCGGGGTCGATCAACAGCACGCCGAGGGCGGCGAGCCCGAGCGCGCCGGTCGCCGACAACGGGATCCCGAGGTGGCGCGCGCCGGTGACGCAGCCGACCGCCACACACGCCCGCAGCGCGCTCGTCGGCCAGCCCACCAGCGCGGTGAACGCGAGCGCCGCTGTGAGGCTCGCGAGCGGACGTAGCGTGTGCAGCCGGCCGGCGGGCCAGCGCAACGTGGTGGCCCCGACGACGGCACGGGCGAGCAGGTCGCCCGCGTAGGCGGCGAGGGCCACGTTCGAACCGCTGATCGCGAGCAGGTGCGAGGTGCCCGTGTCGCGCATCGTGGCGAGCTGCCCTGCGTCGAGTCCGCTGCGGTCACCCAGCGCGATCGCGCGCAACAGCGGGTGGACCACGCGCGACGTCGAGGGGGGCGCGTCGAGGACCTCGTTGCGCCACGCCGAGATCGCCGTGTGGACCTTGGCCGCGCGCATCGCGGCGTTCGGGTCGGGGGCGCCGGGCAGCGACGGACGCCGTGGGTCATGGGCCTCCCCGACGGCGAGGATCTGCGCCCCCGGTGTCGGGGGGATGCCCCGCCAGACGACCTCGACGCAGCCGGTGACCGCGCGTTCGGCCTCGCCGAGGGGGGTCGCTTGGGTGAGCGAAACAGCCACCCGCGGCCCCGTCGCGGGTCCGACGACGGTCCCCTGCACGGCGACGACCCCGCGCAGGGTGGGGCCAGGTGTCAACGTCGCCGTCCGCAACGCGATGAGCGCGGCGCCGACCAGCCCCGCGCCGAGGCCGGACCCGCGACCCAGGCCGACGCCGAGCAAGCCCAGCCCGAGGGCGATCGAAGGGGGGAGCGGCGAGGACGGGACCTGCCAAGCGGCGAGCGCGGCACCGAGCCCGAGCGCTGCGGCGCGTCGCATGTCTCCCTCCGGGTCTAGCGACGATGCAGGGGCCTCGCCAAGCAGATGCGCGTACGCTCCGTGCGGGTGTCGGAGCGCGGTGACGGACGCGTTAGCGGGATCGTCGGGGGCGGTGATGGCGTCGTGGCGGGGGCTGACGCGGGCGACGGGTGCGTTCGCGCGCCTGTTGGTGCGCGGTCCCCCGGGCGACGATGCGACGCGTCAGCGTGTCCTGTGGGACCTCTATGAAGGCTTCGTCGGCCAGTTTCCTGACGTGGTCGCGGTCCGACCCGAGGACCTGCTCGCGGCGCAGGGCGACGGGGCCAACTGGGTCGTCGTCGATGTGCGCGCCGACGCCGAGCGTGCTGTCTCCACCCTGCCGGGTGCGATCTCGGTCGAGGACCTCCGTCGGGCGGCGTCCTCCTTCGCCGGGCGCCGGGTGGTGGTCTACTGCACCTTGGGCTACCGCAGCGCTCGGGTCGCACGAGCGTTGGCCGCCGAAGGCTGGCAGGTGGCAAACCTCGCTGGGGGTGCGCTTGCATGGACCCATGCAGGCGGAAGCCTCGTCCAGGGCGGCGTTGAGGTCGACGTGCTGCACGTCTACGGTTCGTCGTACAACGTCGCGGCGTCGTGGGTTCGTGCCGTCTGGTGATCTCCACCCGCCCACGGTGTGATAGGCTCACGTGGATCACGGGCTGCCGCGAAACGTGGCGGTCGTAGGAGGAACGAGATGGTTGATCAAGCGACGTTGCGTCAGAAGCGGCAAGAGCGCACCTTCCAGTCGGTGGCGGAGCTGTTCCTCTACCGGACGGGCGAGACGCCTGACGACATCGGCTGGGAGTACCCGGACGAGAAGGGCACGTGGCTCCCGATGAGCTGGGCGCAGTGTCGCGCGCGCGTCGAGGCCCTCACCGCCGGGATCCGGGGGCTCGGGCTTGGCCTCGAGCAGCGCGTCGCCATCATCTCCACCACCCGCATCGAGTGGGTCCTCGCCGATCTCGCGATCGCTTGCGCGGGCACGGCGTGTACGACGGTCTATCCCTCGAACACGCCGGCGGAGTGCGAGTACATCCTCAACAACTCCGACTCGCGGCTCGTGTTCGCCGAGGACGCCAGCCAGATCGCCAAGCTTCAGGCGATCCGGGCGTCGATCCCGCAGGTCCAGCGGGTCGTCGTGTTCGAAGGCCCGGGCAGCGAGGACGGTTGGGTGCAGACCTGGGCGGAGTTCGAGGCCGAAGGACGGGCTGCGCACGCCGCGGACGTCGGCGCGTTCGTCTCGACCATCCTCACGATCCGTCGAGAACACCTCGCGACGCTGATTTACACCTCGGGTACCACGGGCGTGCCCAAGGGCGTCGAGCTGCTGCACGATTGCTGGATCTTCGAGGCCGAAGCCCTCGATGACGTCAACCTCTTCCTGCCCGACGACAAGCAGTACCTGTGGCTTCCGATGAGCCACAGCTTCGGCAAGGTGCTGGAGATCATCACGATCGCCGGGAACATCAAGACGGCGGTCGACGGACGCGACCCGAAGAAGGTCGTCGACAACCTCGCCATCATTCAGCCGACCTGGATGGGGGCCCCGCCGCGCATCTTCGAGAAGGCGTACGGCAAGATCGTCACCGGCGCGACCGCGAGCGGCGGCCTCAAGGCGAAGATCTTCGACTGGGCGCTCAGCGTCGGTCGTCGGGTCAGCGCGGTGCGTCAGCAGTACAAGGAGCCGACCGGCTTGCTGGCGATCCAAGCCAAGATCGCGGACAAGCTGGTGTTCAGCAAGGTGCGTGACCGCTTCGGGGGGCGGATTCGGTTCCTGATCTCGGGCTCGGCACCGTTGTCGCGGGACATGGCGGAGTTCTTCCACGCGATCGGCATGCCGATCTTGGAGGGCTACGGCCTCACGGAGTCGAGCGCGGCGAGCTTCGTCAACCTGCCGTACAACTTCCGGTTCGGCACGGTCGGACCCGCGTTGCCCGGGATTCAGGTGCGGATCGCCGCCGATACGGGCGAGGTGCAGTTCACCTGCCGCGGCATCATGCGCGGCTACCACAACCTGCCCAACGAGACGGCCGAAGCCCTCGACGGTCGGTGGCTGCGCACGGGCGATCAAGGCGAGCTCGACGAGAACAACCGGCTCAAGATCACCGGCCGCATCAAGGAGCTGATCAAGACATCGGGCGGCAAGTACGTCGTGCCGGCCAAGCTTGAGAGTCGCCTCAAGGCGCTGTCGCCCTACATCGGCCACGTGGTCGTTCACGGCGACGGCCGCAACTACTGCTCCGCGCTGGTCACCATGGACCCCGACCGGCTGCCGGAGTGGGCCGAGATGCACGGGCACGCCGGTAAGGACTACGCGGTGCTCAGCCAGCTGCCTGAGATCAAGGCGATCGTCGACAAGGCCCTCAAGGAGCTCAACAGTGAGCTGGCCTCGTACGAGACGGTCAAGAAGGTGACGATCCTCCCTGCCGACTTCACGGTCGAGACCGAAGAGCTCACCGCGAGCTTCAAGGTCAAGCGCAAGCTCGTCGAGAAGAAGTTCAAGGACGTCCTCGACGCGATGTACGCCTGATCGTAGCGCCTCACGCGCTGTAGGCTTCGGTCAGCCGCTTGCGGATGCTCTCCTGCAGGCGGCTGGCGTCGATGCCAGCGGCGCGCGCGAGCAAGCCGAGCTGAACGTCGACGACGACCTGGGTCGGTTCGACCGCGACGCTGCCGCTGACGCCGATGCCTTGGATGGCGGCGCGCGCGCCGGACCAGGCGAGCTTGACCTTGTACTTGGCAAGGATCGCTTCGAACCCGGCGAGTCGCTTCTGGGCCTCGGGGATCGGGAGCGCGTGGGGCGTGACGACGCGGACGCTGGACATGGGGCCTCTCAGGTTTCGGCGGCGGTGGTGCGGTGCAGGACGGCCTCGGCGGCGTGGTCGGCGAGGTCGGCCGCCCATTGGACGCGCCTCGCGTCGTCGGGTGCGTGCAAGGTCGCGAGGCCATCGAGCAGCGCGGCGAGCGGCGGTAGGCCCGGACTCCACGCAGGTGCGAGCAGGTCGAGCGCGTCAGGGTGACCGATGTCGGCGATCGCTTCGGCGACGCGCAGGTCGACGGCGATCGCACTTCGCCAAGCCGCGACGAGGGCGTCGTGCGCCGCCTGGGTGCCCAGCCGACCGAGCGCGGCGAGGACCTCGTCGGACGGCGTGTCGTCGAGGAGCGAGAGCAGCGCGTCGGTCGCCGCGTCGCCGAGCGCGACCAGCGGGGCGATAGCCTCGACCGCCACATCGGGTGCGGCGCGGTCGGCGAGGCGCGCGAGCGCGTGGGCCACGGTGTGCGCTTCGGCGCCCGGCGCGAGGACTTGGCTGGCGATCCGACAGGCTCTCGCGACGACGACGTCGTCATCGTCTCCTTCGAGCACCGCGACGAGCTCGGCCTGGTTCGACTTGTGGCCGTCGGTCAGCACTGCCTCGACGCAGCTGGGCGTGGCGGGCGTGGGCCGCCGGAACAACGCCCACGCCGTTGCGCGGCGGGCGGCAGACGCGAGGCCGTCGAGGGCCCCGACCTCGTCCACACGGCTCGCCAACGTGGTGACGGCGGCAGCAGCGACCGAGAGCTCGAGGGCTTGGCGGTTGGCGTCCTGCGGCGAGGCGGGAGGCCGCGCCAACGCTTCGGTCAGCGCGTCCACCGCGATCGCCAGCGCCCGGTAATCGGTCGCGGGCGCGTGGTGGTTGCCGTCTCGTAGCCAGTCTCCGATGCGATCGTTGCGGTGACGCAGGATGTCGGCGCAGGTGTCGGCAAGCCGGCTCAGCATCTGTGGCGGGTCGGTGCGGTCGGGGACGAACGCCGCGGGCAGCGCGGCGCGCAGCACCCGCAGTGTCGCCTCGACCGGGCTCGGGGAACGCCAAGCGCGTTCGAGGCTGCGTCGGATGGCGGTGGGGGTGCCGAGCCATTGCAGCAGCGCGCCGGTCACGCCCGCGCCCGGCGGCGCCCAGTCGTCCATCCGGCGCCAGGCCGTCACGACCCTGCCCATGTCGGCGCGGTGGCCCTGGTTGAGAAGGCTCGAGACCGCGGCACCGGCGAACAGGTCATCGGCCACGAGCGCGTCGACGACGGCGCGGAGCACTTCGGCGACCTTGGCGTGTCGGACATGGCCCAGCGCTTGGCCGAGCCGCAGTCCCCCGGGGCGACGTTCCCGGATGGCGCGGACGAAGGCGCTGATCAGCGGGCTGGCGACGTCGACGTGACCTGTGCGAGCCGCGGCCGCGAGCAGCGGCGTGGGGTCACCCTCGGCCCCGGCGACGCTGCGCGTGCGCTCCAGCTCGGCTGCGCGCAACAGCACCGGGACCCAGCGGTCGCCTGCGCCCGCGAGGTGTCGCGCGACCGCGTCGACGACGCGAGGGTCGGGGTCGGTGATCGCGGTGGCGAAGGCGACGAGATCGGTGCGGGGGTGCTGATCGATCCAACGCTGGACGGCGCGGAGGCGGACGGCGCCGACCGGGTGCTTGAGCTGTTGGCGCAGCGCGTCGAGATCGTGGACGAAGGCCATCAGGGCATCCCGGGGACCTGGATCGCGCAGGGGACCGCGGTGAAGGCAAACGACATGCTGACGCTGTCGAGCGAGCCGTTGCTGTCGCTGTCGATGTCGGCGAGCGCTGCGACCAGACCGGTGAGCCCGGCCGAGACGCCAAAACTCGAGAGGACCGTCTGTAGCTCGGTCACGGAGACCGCCGTGCCGAAGGTGCCCGTGTGGCTGGCCTCGCTCGTGAACCCCTGGAACACGCTCCCGGTCGCGGTGGTGAGCGCGAAGGGGCCGAGCTGGATGGGGCCGACGGGGAGTGTGGTCAGGTAGCCACCGAACGCGTCCAACGTCGTCGGTGAGCGGAGCAGCGCGCGCCCGGTGGGACCAAAGCCCGACGTCGGCGAGAACAGCTCGGTGCCCGAGAAGTTGTCGAGCACGTTGCCGTCGAGATCGCGGCCGGTGACGATCCCGATGTCGACGACGACGTCGCCGTCGTTGACGCCCCAGGTCTGCACGATCGCCACCTCGGGGACCGTGCCGAACGACGACTGGATCATCGGGTTGATCAGGGACGCGAGGTCGCCGAGCTTGTTGTCGATCGTCCCGTCGCCGTCGAGGTCGAACCCTTGCGAGGAGGCTTGAAGCGAGACGGTGCTCACGACGTGGAACCAGATCTGGTCGAGCGGACGCGCGCCCCCCGTGTCCGCCGGCGTGGTGTCAGTCGGCGCGGTGTCTTGGCCGACGGGGGTGTCGTTGGGGGTGTCGACGGGCGTGTCCGCGCCGCTCTCGCTCGGCGTGTCGGTCGCCGAGTCGTTAGCGGCGTCGGTGTCCTTGTCGGCGGTGTCGTCGCCCTTGCAAGCGGTCAGCGACAGCCCGAGCGCGACGAGCGCCAGCAGGTGGTGGGACATGGGACGCATGAGACCTCCGGGGACGTGCCTTGCCTAGCCCGTCCACGGCGGATCGCACGGGTCACGGCGTGACGGGCGCGGGAACCGTGCAGCGGTCGTAGACGATCAGGTTGTCGAAGCGGTGGTAGTTCGTCGCCCAGCCGGTCGAGCCGCTCACGCCCACGTAGCCCCCGTCGAAGGAGAAGCCGGGGATGGTGCCGTCGATGATCACCTGACCGTCGACCCGGACCCGAAGCTGCGCGCCGGTCGTCTGGACCTCGACGTGCCGCCACACGAGGTCTTCGAGGCTCGGAACCGCGGCCCACAGCGGGTGGGCGTTGGGGCTCCCGTCGAGGTTGATCGCGATGTGGTTCTGCGTGGTCGGG
Organism: Alphaproteobacteria bacterium; assembly: GCA_040382435.1. Lineage (GTDB taxonomy): Bacteria > Myxococcota_A > UBA796 > UBA796 > JBEIFN01. The sequence continues at coordinate 3,522 of JBEIFN010000006.1, read as the reverse complement.
TCGTTGTACTCGCTGTTGTGCCAGGTATCGAACTCGATGTGGAACGCGTTGACGGCGGTGCTGCCGCATGGAGGTGCGGAGCCGTAGCCCAAGCAACCGCCGTTTTGCGTCGTGCGGATCCAGTCGGCGAGGGCGACGGGGTCCGCGACGTCGACGATGTTGACGGCGTAGCCGTCGGCGCCGGAGTTGATCCCGCCGCCGGTCGCGATGTCGAACTCCATCAGCAGGTCGCCGGCGTTGATCTTGGACGACGTCTTGTAGATCGACCCTGCACGGCTCTGTGCGTTGCCGGTGATTTCGAGCCATCCTTGCGGGTCCCACGACGCGTCACCGAACGCGACCCAGTCCTTGCTCAAGGCGTTGGTGTCGAACGTCTCGACGGCCGGCCACTCGCAGAGGCCGATGGGAAGCTCCAGCGTCGCCTCGCGGCCATCGAGCGCCGTTGCGGTCAGCGTCAGCGTGTGTTCGCCGGCGGTCAGCGTGTTGCTTCCCCACTGGAACCCCTGGTAGTTGGGGACCCAGAGCATGTCACCGAGCGCGCCGGAGGTGTCGTCCGAGACGGTGATCGTGACCTCCTCCCCGGGAGCTCCCGTCACCTGCACGATGATCTCGAGCAGATCGCCGACGGGAACGATGTCGGGCGCTTCCACGAGGACGAGGCCGAGCGGCTCGAGGTCGGTGTCGATCGTCGGCCCGGTGTCGGGGATCGGCGTGTCCTCGGGGATTGGCGTGTCCTCGGCGGGCGTCGTCTCGCCGCCCGTGTCGGCCTTGTCGGCGGCGGGAGGGGGTGTGGTGCAAGCCACAACGAGGATCGACAGCCAAGCAAATGCGGACAGCGGCGCGCGCATGGAGCCTCCGAGCCGTCATGGTATCCCAGATGCAACGAGGTTCTCGGGTTTTGATCGGATCGCCCGACCGATCTCGACGGGATCGGGGTCGCGCGGGGAGGCGTGCGGGGCTAGTCGCGGTCGTGGGGCGTGGCAGATGGCGGGACGACCGTGGCTTCGCCGGGCGATCGTGCTCGGAATGGTGTTGGCGGGTTGTGGTGGCGAAGACGGGGCGCGGAGTGGCGGGCGCAGTCAGCGCGTGCCGGTGACGGCCGTCGAGGCGTCGCCGCCCACGCGCGGCATCGTGCGCTCCGAGATCGTCGTCTCCGCCAACGTCGAGGCGGCCGCCGTGGCGGACCTCACGGCGCCGGCAGCGGGGATGGTCGTGCGCGTCCTTGCCGATGTGGGCGACGTCGTCTCGCGCGGGGCGGTGCTCGCCGAGCTCGATCGCCGGGTCGCCTCCGCTGGTCTCGCGAGTGGCAGTCTGCGGGTCGATCAACTCTCGCGGCAGCTCTCGGACGAACAGGCGCTGCTTGCTGCGGGGGCCAGCACCGAGACGGCGGTGCGCGATCTCGCCAACCAGCTCCAGACCGCGCGTGCGTCGCTGCGGGAGGCGCAGGTCAACGCGAGCCTGCTCCGCATCGTGGCGCCGTTCTCCGGTGTCATCGCAGCGCGCGACCTCGCCGTCGGTGAGGCTGCGGGTGGCGGCGCGCGCGCGTTTCAGCTCGTGGACACCCGGAGCTTGCGCGTGGTGGCGCGGCTCCCCGAGCGCGACCTCTCGCGCATCGCCCAGGGGCAAGCGGCGCGGCTCTCGCCAGCCTACGAGACGGATCGTGTCGTCGAGGCGCGGGTCGCCGAGGTCGCGCCGGTCGTCGACGCCTCCACCGGGACGTTCCAAGTCCGCATCGACCTGCCGCCGGATGGGGGCGGGCTTCGGCACGGCCAGTACGTGCATGTTCGGCTCGAGCTCGAACGCCACGAGGACGCGCGCCTCGTCCCACGCGATGCCGTGCTGACCGACAACGGAAAGCCCGTCGTGTTCCTCGTCGAGCCGGCTCCGCCCGAGGATTCCGACGCCTCTGAGGACGTGCCCGCTGCTTCGGGCGGTTGGTGGTCGTGGGGATCGGCGGACGCCGGCGACGCGCCGCAGGACGAGGAGGATGAGGCACAAGGGCCGGTGTGGGTCGCCCGGCGCGTCCCCGTCCAGCTCGGGCTCCGCGACGAGGCGGTTGCCGAGATCGTCGAGGGGATCACCGACGACGCGGTCGTCGTGACCGTGGGTCAAGGCACGCTCAAGGACGGAGCCCGGGTGCGCTTGCTCGGCGCCGTCGCGCCCGCCACGGCCTCGCCGGACGGCTCGCCGCTGTGAGCGCGCCCGGCGGCCTGTTCCGCGGTGTCGTTCGGCGGCCCGTTGCTGTGACAATGGTCTTCCTCGCCTCTGTGGTGTTCGGCGCCGTGAGCTTGGCGCGCCTGCCCTTGAGCTTGCTGCCCGATGTCGGCTTTCCGACGCTCACCGTGCGCACGGCCTGGGAGGGGGCGGCCCCTCAAGAGGTGGAGACCACCGTCAGCCGGCCGATCGAGGCCGCGCTCGCCACGCTCGATGGCTTGGTTCGGATGACGTCTCGGAGCCGCGCGGAGCAGTCCGACGTCGTGCTGACCTTGGACTGGGGTGCCGATCTCGCTGCGGCGGGCCAGGCCGTTCGCGAGCGCCTTCAGACGACGCCGCTGCCCGACGACGCCGATCGCCCCCTGTTGTTGCGCTACGATCCGGCCGCCGCACCGCTGGCGCGGTTGGCCCTGTCGATCACCCCGAACGACGAGGACGGGCAGCCCTCCGCCGCCGACGTCGAGGCCGATCTCGCGCGCCTGCGCGATGTCGCGGAGCGCGAGGTCACGCGCTCGCTGGAGGCGGTCCCGGGGGTGGCGGCCGTGCGCGTCCGCGGCGGCATCGAGCGCGAGGTGCGCGTCGACCTCAACCCTACGTGGTGCGAGGCGCGTCAGGTCACGCCCGAGCAGGTTCGGGACGCGTTGGCGGCTGCCAACATCAACCTCGCCGGTGGCAGCATCTTCGAGGGCGACACCGAGTACCTCGTCCGTACGCTCGCCGAGCTGCCCGAGGCCGACGCGCTCGGGGCGGTCGTCGTGCGGCGCGCGGATGGCAGCACGGTCGCGCTCTCCGAGCTCGGTACCGTGCACGAGGTCGCCAAGGAGCGCACGACGCTGACCCGCCTCGACGGCGCCGAGGCGGTCGAGATCGAGGTCTTCCCCGAGGCGGGGGCCAACCTTGTCGGCGTGGCGGCAGCCGTGCGCGCCGCGGTCGAGGCGCCGCGGACGGTGGCGGACTCGGGCGAGACGCCTTCGCGAGACGCGACGTCCAAGACGCTCGCTGATCGCCTCCCCGAAGCGATGACGCTGGCGATGCTCGAGGACAGCTCGACGTTCGTCGAGCTCGCGATCGACAACCTCGTCGAATCGGTCACGCTCGGTGGCCTGCTGTCGATCGTGGTTTTGTGGCTGTTCCTCCGCGATCTTCGCGCGACCTTCATCATTGGCGTCACGCTCCCGATCTCGGCGTTGATGGGGTTTGCGCCGCTGTACATGACGGGCACCAGCCTCAACGTGATGAGCCTTGGCGGCCTCGCGCTCGGGCTGTCGATGCTCGTCGACAACGCCGTGGTGGTGCTCGAGAACATCC
>JBEIFN010000005.1:0-25959 GCA_040382435.1 Alphaproteobacteria bacterium | reverse complement strand
GATCGGACGCGCGGGTCCGGACCACACCGGCCGCGACCATCCGGTGACGGCCACGCTCCGTCTCGATGACGCCCCACCCGGTGGCGTTCGCGCCTGGATCGATGCCGAGGATACGCATGTCGTCCCCTATCGCGGCTCGCGCGCGCGCAAGCACGCCGCGTTCCATTCCGTTAGGCACAAATCTTGCAACGCTGGCGTGCGGAGGCCGAGATGATCTTCCAGCAGCTGTTCGAGCCCGTGACGAGCACGTATACCTACCTGGTCGGCTGCCCGCGCACGCGCGAGGCCGTGCTCATCGACCCCGTCGTCGAGGAGCTGCAGGCCTACCTCGATACCCTCGCCGCGCTCGACCTGAAGCTCGTCTACACCGTCGAAACCCACATCCACGCCGACCATGTCACCGCCGCAGCAGCACTCCGAGACCGCCTCGGGAGCCGCTCGGTGGTGCACGCAGCCGGGGGGGCGGCGTGCGCCGACGTCACCATCCGCGACGGTCACGTCCTTCATGTCGGCGACCTCACGCTCGCCGCACGCGAGACGCCCGGTCACACCAACGCCTGCGTGAGCTGGGTGATGACGGACCGCGTCTTCACCGGGGACGCGCTGCTCATCGACGGGTGTGGCCGGACCGACTTTCAGGAGGGCGACGCCGGTAAGTTGTGGGACAGCATCCACCGCCAACTCTTCAGCTTGCCCGCCGAGACGTTGGTCTACCCCGGCCACGACTACAAGGGACGGACCGTCTCGACCATCGGGAACGAGCGCGCGACGAACGCGCGACTCGGCGGCGACCGCCCCCGCGAGGACTTCATCCGCCTGATGGGAGAGCTCTCTCTCGCCAAGCCCAAGTTCATCGACCGCGCGCTCCCTGCCAACCAAGCCTGCGGCGTCGAGCGCGCCGCACCACCGCAAGGGTGACCCGATGGCTGAAGCCTTCACCCCGCTGGCCTCCACCGCCGGGGGCATGTTGATCGGAGCCGCGTCCGCGCTGCTCCTGCTCGGCAAGGGCCGCGTCGCCGGCATCTCCGGCATCGTCGGCGGCCTGTTCCGCCCGACGTCCGACGATGTCGCTTGGCGTGTGACCTTCGTCGCGGGCCTGCTGACCTCAGGCCTGCTGCTCGCTCAGGTCGACGGCGCGCTGTTCGTCTCCTCCGTCGAGCGCAGCCCCACCACGCTCGCCGTCGCCGGCTTGCTCGTGGGTTTTGGTACCCGCATGGGCCAGGGCTGCACCAGCGGGCACGGCGTCTGCGGCATCAGCCGGTTCTCGGCGCGCTCCCTCGCAGCCACCTTGACGTTCATGGCCGCAGGTTTCGTCACCGTCTTCATCACGCGCCACATCCTGGAGGCCGCCGCATGAAACTCGTCGTCGCCTTCACGGCCGGTGCGTTGTTCTCGCTCGGCCTTGCCGTGTCGGGAATGACGCGTCCCGGCAAGGTCCTCGCGTTCCTCGACCTCGCAGGCGCCTGGGATCCCTCGCTCGCCTTTGTGATGATCGGCGCGATCGGGGTCCAGTTCTGGGCGTGGCGCCTCGTGCCCTCGTTGCCGAGACCGTGGGCCGCCGAGCGGTTCCACCTCCCGGCCCGCAACGACCTCGACGCGCGCCTCCTCACCGGCGCCACCCTGTTCGGCATCGGTTGGGGCCTCGGCGGCTACTGCCCCGGTCCGGCGATCGCGTCGCTGGGGGCTGCGACGGCCGACAGCGTGGTCTTCGGGACCTTCCTGCTCGCCGGGATGGGCCTCTGGCGGCTCGTGGAGGCGCTCGGCTGGGCGCGCGCCTGACTCAGGCGAACAGCTCCTGCCAGCCCATCCAAGCCGCCATCCCGAGGACGAACGTCCCAAAAGCCTGCCGCAGACGCTCCGCCGGGACGCGCGGTGCGACCCAACCGCCGATGAACGAGCCGATGATAGCGCCTCCCGACACCATCAACGCCAGCGACACGTCCACCGCCTCGTGGGAGGCGTGGCCGAGGTAGCCGGTGAACGACTTGATCGTGATCACCAGCAGGCTCGTCCCGACGGCCTTGCGCATGTCGAGGCCGCCGAGCAGCGCGAGCGCGGGGACGACGAGGAAGCCTCCGCCGGCCCCGACGAGGCCGGTGACGACCCCCACAACGAGTCCTTCGAGGCCGATCTTGACGACGGGCAGCGACGCGGGCGGCGTCGGCGCCGCGTCACGACGACCGCGGAGCATTGCGACCCCCGTCCCGAGCATCATGAGGAGGAACCCCCGAACCAGCCACGTGCCGGGGACCCATGCGGCGAGCAGACCGCCGACGTAGGCGCCGACCGCCCCCGCCGCCGCGAAGATGCCGCCGATGCGGACGTCGACGTTGCCTTGCCGCGCGTGGCTGACCACCGCCGCCGCGCTGGTCAAACCGACAACGATCAAGCTCGCCGCGATCGCTTCCTTGTCGGGCACGCCGGCCGCGTATTTGAGGATCGGCAGCGTCAAGATCGACCCACCGCCGCCAAGCATCCCAAGCGCGAGCCCGACGAACAGCGAGAGAAGGAAGACGAGCGGGGTCATGCGCAGCTCCAGATGGCCACCGCCTTCAGCACAATCCATGCCAGCCGCGTGAGACGGGCCGATCGTGGCCCCGCGCCGCTGGGGCGTGCGAGGGCATCAGTCGCTCTCACCGCCCCCCAACAGACGGCGACGATGACGCCAGAAGGTGGCGCGGCTCATGCCGAGCGCGTCGGCTGCCGCCTGCACCTGCCCTCCGGCCTCGGCGAGCGCGTGCGTGATCTGCGTGCGGAGCGCGGCGTCCAGGGCCTCCGGCGTCGGCGGCGCCTCGGAGAGCACCATCGTCGGACGCCCGGAGGGAACGGCCGGAGCGAGCGCCGCGATCTCGGGGGGCAGGTCGGCCACGGTCAGCACCTCACCGCGCCCCACCGCGAAGGCGAAGTCGATCACGTTCTGCAGCTCGCGGATGTTGCCCGGCCAACGGTGCGCCATCAACGCCTCGACCACCGCACCCTCGACGCGGCGCACGCGCCTCGGCCCCACCGCGCTGCGCGCCTCCATCAGGCCCCGCGCGATCGGGACGATGTCGACCATCCGCTCTCGCAACGGCGGCAGGAACAACGGGACCACCCGGAGCCGGTACAGCAGATCTTCACGGAACCGACCCGCCGCGACCTCGGCGCGCAGCGAGCGGTGGGTCGCGGCGACGATCCGCACATCGATCCGCTTGGACATGGCGCCACCGACCGGCGTCACCTCGCGCTCCTGAAGAACACGCAACAACTTGGCTTGGACCTCGAGTGTGAGCTCCGCCACCTCGTCGAGGAACAGCGTGCCACCTTCGGCTTGCTCGAAGACCCCCTTGCGGTCCCCCAACGCGCCGGTGAACGAGCCGCGGACATGGCCGAACAACTCACTCTCGACCAGCGTGGGCGTCAAGGCCGCGCAGTTGACCGCCACGAACGGCCCTTCCCGACGCATCGAGGACGCATGGAGCGCGCGCGCGACGAGTTCTTTGCCCGTCCCGCTCTCGCCCCGCACCAACACGGTCACGTCCGTCTCGGCCACGTTGCGAAGCACGGCGAGGACGCGCTTCATCGCCGGGTCGGCGGTCACGATGCCATGCGCGTCCACCACCTCGCCGGGATCGACCGGCACGACGCCGAGGTGAGGCACCGAACCGGTGGCGTCGACGCGGAGGACCTCCAACCCACCAAGGAAGCGTCCGTCGGCGGTGCGAAAGGCGCGGCCCGACTTGCGCACACGGACGGACTGCCCATTCGCGTCGAACAGTTCGAGCGGCACGTCCCCAAGCACGCTGCGCTCGCGAAGCCCACAGCCGACCTGGCACGGCGCGCAACGGTTGGCGGTCAAGCAGTGCGCACCTAGGACTTCCTCGGCACGGTAGCCGAGCAACGCCTCGGCACCGGGCGACCAAGCCCGCAACCGACGATCCGCATCCACCCAAAACCAAGCGATCTCGGGCGCGAGCGCCGCCATCGCCTCGAGCGCCGCCTGGGCTCCCACCTCGTCGCTGCTCTCGGGCTCGGCGGCCATGGCGGTCCCTTCCACGCGATGTCATGACGAAGGCCAAGCACGGCCTTGCTGCGCGTGGCGCGCTATAACGCGCCGGGGGCTTACCGATGCACCGGCGCACAGCTTGGCTGAGCTTGCTGCTAGGCGCTTGCGCGTCCCGCGGCGACTGCGATCCTGCGTCTTGCGGCCTCTCCGACCGCGCAGCCCGCCCGATGGACGAGGCCGCGTGGGCCACCTTCGGACCCCTGCTCGACAACTACCGCCGTGGTCCGCAGCCCGCCGACCCGGTCGCCGTCGGCATGTGCTTGGACGCGGCGTGTACGGTGTCACGCCCTCCGTTGGCCGGGGTCCTCCCCACCGGGACTTGGCGGCTTCGCGCGGAGTTCCTCCTCCCCGAGCTTGGACGCGAGAATTGGCACTTGGAACTCCACGAGTTGTGCGAAGTCCAGACGTATGACGGCCCCAAGAAGACCGGGGAACGCGACGAGACGCAGGTCCTGACGCTCGACGTCGCCGCGACGCCCGGCCAGCGCGCCGGCAACCCGGCTTGGATCACACGCCCGTCGCCCGATCCCGTCGGTGACCGCCTCTGCGGGTGGCGGTTGACCGCCTCATCGGGCCAGCGGGCGTACCAGTGGGAAGGCGTCTACCAGATCCCCGGCGTCGGCCGTCCCGTACCCGCCCCGTGGGGGGATCCGCAGACCGACGGGGCCCCTGCGCCTGCCGCCCCGGCCGCGTCGGGTGCCCCCTCGTCCGAGGACTTGGGCGTGCTTCGCGTCATGGACGGCAAGCCCGAGGACGGTCCCCGCGCGGCCAACTCCGTGCTTCCCTCGGCCCCAGAAGCCGCACCCAACCCCACGCCCACCACGGTCAAGCCGCCCAAGTCCACCGAAGGTCGCGCACCACCGCCAGCGCAAGCCCCCGCGCCTAGCCCCGCTCAGGGCACGCCGTAAGCGAACGACGCTTCGAGCATGTAGCGCTGCGCACGCTCGCCCTCGCCGACCTCTAGGGACAGGGTGCAGCGTCCGCGCCACGGGCTCGGACCGACATCGAGCCGATCGACGGCAGCCGCGAAGATGCCGTCGTCACCCGGAACGAGCGCCACCTCACGCGTGACGTCCTCGGAAGGCAACGTGCCCCCGCTGGTCTCACATCGACGCGCGTATCGGCCAATCCAAACCCCGTCCCGCGGGATGCGGAGCGCGACGTGAACCCCGTAGGTGCCCTGGCCGAGGAGCTGACCGGTCGCAAGCGGCGTCGGACAGGCCGTCACGCTGTCGCACAACGTCAACGCGATGCGACCCGGGGGCGTGCGGGGCCCGGCGACCCAATCCAGCCAACGCTCCCCCAGAAGCGCCTCCTCGCGGGCCGAGAGGACGCGCTCACCGGGCGCGGGTGCATCCGACGACGTCGCCCCTGCTGCGGCCGTCAGCTCGACACACGTCGACGGGTCACAAGGCGCCGGGGCGCCGCATGCCGCCCACCCAGCAGCCAGCAGCACGGCCTGACGCGCCGACGACCTCACCCGCCACCACCGGCCGCCGCCGCCAGCGCGTCCCGGTACAGGTTGATGTCGTCACAGGACCACTCGTTGCGGATGACCTCAAGGGATCCGTACGTCGCGCACGTCTGCGACCGGTCGGGATCAACAGCAGCAAAGTCGTCCTCGCACTGCGCGATCTCAGACTCCGAGAAGGTGACGCCGCACTCGGCAGCGACCGTCGCCATGTGGCCGCAAACCTCTTGGCAGGGGTTGTCGCACGCCACCGCACCCAGCAGCACCATCCACATCGGCCAGCGACGCATCTCGTCCCCCGCTCGACCTCGTAACCCCGAGCGGCGCGCGGCGGCTACCGCCGGACGATCGGAGACGTCCGGCCGTGGTTCTGTTCGGCGAGCCACGCGCGCAAGGGCTCGAAGTGCGCCGCGAGGCGATCCGCGCTCGGCGGCTCGTTCGCGACCTCCACCATCACGTCCCGCACGCTCCCCGCCCCGGACCGAGCGGCGAGCTGCCGCATGGCCTCACCGAAGCCCGGGTGCTTGGCGGCGTCGACGTCGCGAGGGTCCACGCCGAGGCGCTCGGAGGTCAGCAGGTGCATCTGCCAAGCCGTCACCACGGAGAACACGAACTCCCCGTAGCGGCCGGGCATGTCGGTGAGCGCCGGCAGGTGCAACGGATCGGCCCAACGCTCGGTGCGCGTCTCGGGCGGGACGATCGCTTGGTGCTCCCGCACGATCTCCCACCAACGCGAGGTGAGCTGATCGGCCGAAAGCCCGGCCGCGTACACGTCGCGCTCGAAGGCCGCGGCCGACAGACCTCCCACGAGGAACGGCACGACGGCGAGCGCCTCGCTAAGATCGGGATGCGGCCGCGTCGGCGCCACGGCTGCGCCGTCGACGATCCCCAGCCGACGCAGCCGCGCCGTGCGCGTGCCGAGCAGATCGGCCCACTGACTCACAGCGCCCATCAGCGGCTCGGGCGGCCCGACGCGCAGCGCCGCAGGCACGCCCGCACGCTGCCGCTCGAGGAACGCATGCGCGTATCCGAGCTCGCGATAGGCGGCATGCATCCATACCTCGGACGGGAACGTGCTCATCAACAGGCGGACGTCCCCCCCAAGATCGAGGTCCCACGTGGAGGCACCCGGCGTCTTGTCGAACCGTGCGTCGAGCGGCGTGGGATAGAGACTCGACTGGGTCCAGAGGCCCTCCGGGACATCGACCCAACCCGTCTCGAGGAACAGCCGGTTGGCGTCTTGCAGCATGCCGTCCGCGCGGCGCGTCTCGAGCCCGCCCGACGGATCGGGGGGCAGCTCGCCGACGAGACCCGTCCAGTCCAGCCCGAGTGGGTCGTCGAGCCAGTGGGCCGGGAGATAGTCAGGGACAGGCTCACCGGGGAGGTACTTACCGGCGAGCTCGTGCCGCACGTAGGTGTGAAGCTCGCGGTACAGCGGCCGAAGTGCGACCTCGACGTCGGTCATCCAGGCCTCGACCTCCGGAGCTCGGAGGCCGAACTCCGACACCGCGGCCGCGTGGTGGTTTTCCCAACCGGCCTTCGCGGCGTGCGCGTTCAAGGCGTCACGCATGCGGACGAACGTCGGCTTGAGGTCGCGCGCGTCGCTCAGCAAGGCTCCCCACAGGGTCGCTCGCTCGCCCGCGCTCGCCGAGCGCCGGTACAGCTCGGTCAACTGGTCGAGGTCGACGACCTTGCCGTCCATCCGCGGCAACGCGCGGTCGCGCGTACGCAGGTGCACGCCGACGGCGAGATCGCGACGGCGACGCGCTTCGGCGGCCACCTCGGCGTTCTGCCGAGCGAACTGACGCACCGATTCCACCGCGGCGGTGAGCGCCGGTTCGAGCGCGTCGCCACGGACCGTCCCCTCGCGCTGCGCAGCGACGCCACCGAGCAGCTCGCGCGCCGAGGCGCCCCAGTCGCTGCGACCGACCTCGCGCTCCCAAGCGAGCCGCGCCTCGGCGGCTTGCTCGGCGAACGACTCGTCGCCTTCTCGCACGTGGGTGTGCGCTTCCCACTCCGCCTGTTGCCAAGCGGCGTAGCGTGGGACAACGGCCTCTTCCCAAGCCGACAGAAGCCGCTGCGCACGCTCGTGCAGCGAGCCGGGATCCTCGGACCGACCACACGCCGCCAACGAGGCCACCAGACACGCCCGAGCGATGCTGAGGCTGCGCGCCAACGCTCCTCCAAGGAAGACCCATGCACGCATACGCCAGCCCGCCACCGCGCGCAAGCGTCGCAAAGGTTCGCGAGGCACGGCCCCGCTTGGCCGACACGTTGCCCCCTGCTTACACCCCGAACGTGAGGTGTCCATGACCGGCAACGCCCGTTGGCCGACCATCCTGCCGCGTCCTGAGCACGTCGACCAGCGCCTCGATCAGATCCTCCGCCGTGGCTCCTTCCAGACGGGCGGCAACAGCGATTTCGACCGGCTGATGTTGATGCTGACGCGCTCCTGCGAGTTTCGATGCTCGTATTGCTTGGTCAGCCTCACGGAGGACGGACACGGACACCCCCATCCCGGCACCGCCGACCCCGCGACGTTCACCGACATCCCCGGCCCGCCGCGAGGCGACTTGACGCCGGCGACGATGCGACGCGCCATCGACCTGCTGGTCCGGAGCGCGCGCGACCGCATCGGTGTGCAAACCTTCGGCGGCGAACCGACCCGAAACTGGACGACCCTCGTCGAAGGGTTGCACTACCTGTTCGAGCATCCCGAGCGCAACGGGCGTCAGCTCGAGATCCTGGTCACGACCAACGGCTACGCGATGGACGAGGCGCGCCTCGCCGAGCTCAAACAGCTCCCGGTCATCGTGCAACTCTCGCTGGACGGCGACGCGCACGGTCAACGGTTCCGCCGCCCCCTCTCCGGCGCCGCCGATGAGGCCTACGCCCAGTGCGGCCGCGCCGTGACAGCCCTCCAGCGTTCGGGCCTTCGCTGGTTCATGAACGCCACGCTGCCCCCCGCAGCCGCCGACGAGGCGCCAGAGCGCCTTCAGTTCGCGCGCACAGCAGGCGTGCCCGGGCTTCAGGTGAACTACGCGACCGGGGTCCGATGGAGCGAAGCGCAGACCGCGGCTTGGTTGGAGGGCCTACAGCACCTGCTGTTCGACCACCATGAGAACCCGGGCAGCGTCGAGCTGTACAACTGGCGCAACAACCCCGACCCGGTGCCCCTGTGCGCCGACCTGATCGCCGACGTCGACGGCCAAGTTTACCAAGTCGGTGCCGTGTTCCACGAGAAGCGCTTCCCGACGCTGCGCCGAACGTACCGCCGCGGTCACCTCGACACCTTGTCGACCTTCCAAGGGCTACGTGTGCCGCTCAAGACCTTGTGGGACCTCACGGGCCAGGCGCTCGCCGACGACCCCGAGCGCTGGGAGACGTTCCAACAGAACGTGCGTCTTGGCGCCGCCACCGACCTCGTCGTTCAGTTCACCCGCAAGCGCCTCGGCCTCGACGCGTCGGGCCGCGCTGCACGGCAGATCGGTGCTACCATCGCGGCCCCGGTCCCGACGACGCGCCGACTCCCCGCCGCGCCCAAGTAGCCGGTCGGAGTCCACATGCTGCTGCTGGTCGCCGCGTGGGTCGACATCGCCGTCGCCGGACCCGTCCCCTTCTCCCTCATCCAAAGTCGCATCCAAGAGACGATGCCGGCTCGCCAGTTGATGCAGGAGACCACGCGGCCGTCGATCCCGTGGTCGGCCTACGAGGAGGCGGCCACCGGCGTCGTCGCGACGGGTGTGGTCTCCGTGTCGGGGTACGCCCACAAGAAGGCGTGGGGCGTCGCCGTGATCGACGCTGCGATCGGAGACTTCTGGGCCGCCATCAACGACGACCCCCACAAGGCCGCATGGTCCGACCTCGACTATGCCGAGGTCCTCTCCGGGAGACCGTGCAGCGCGCCCCGTCGGGTGTTCCAGTTCCTGCCGGTACCGCTCCTCGATGACCGTTGGTGGATCCTCGACATTCGCTACAATGACGCCATGGCGCGCGCCTCGGGCGGTCGCGTCCGCGAGCAGATGTGGTCGACCAACGGCGACTGGACCCTGCCCACCGAGGCCTCCGCCGCCTGGGGTGCGCGAGGCATCCACATCAACAGCACCCGGGGTTCGTGGCTGCTCACCGACCTCGACGGCACCCACACCCTGGTCGAGTACTACACGTGGGCCGACCCGGGCGGCAGCATCCCCGCTTCGATCGCCAACTCGTTCGCCGACAACGGCATCGAAGGCTCGATCCGTACCTTCGAGAAGCACGCCCGCGCCCGCGATTACGGCTGCCCGCGCTGGTAGCGCACGGCCCATCGCGAGGCGGAAAAGCCAGGAGACCCGATGCACGCCCTGAACCGCGACCTCGACGATCACCGCTTCGTTCTTTTCGACCAGCTGGCCGTCCACGAGGCACTCGCCGTCGACCGCGACACCCTCGACGCCGTCCTCGCCGAGGCAGCCTCCCTGACGGCCTCCGTCCTCGAGCCGATCAACCGTGCAGCGGACCGCGAGGGGGTGCAGTTCTCCGCCGAGGACGGCGTCCGCGTCCCCCAGGTGCTCAAGGCGGCGTGGGAAGCGATCGCGGCTGGCGGCTGGATCGGCCTCACCGTCTCGGAACAGCACGGCGGCATGGGGCTACCCGCCGCGCTGAACGCCGCGGTCCAAGAGCTGTTCTTCTCGGGCTCGGCCGCGTTCATGATGTACCCGGGCCTCACGGCCACGGTGGCGCACCTGCTGGCCGACGAAGGGCCTGCTGACGTCGGCCCCCTGACGGTCCAACGGCTGCTCACGGGCGTCTGGGCCGGCACGATGTGTCTCACCGAAGCCGACGCGGGCAGTGACGTCGGCGCGAACCGCACGCTCGCGACGCCGACCGACGTCCCCGGCGTCTACACGCTCGTGGGCGAAAAGATCTTCATCTCGGGCGGCGACCACGATCTGACCGAGAACATCGTTCACGTCCTCCTCGCCCGGACGCCGGACGCTCCCCCAGGAACCCGCGGCCTGTCGCTGTTCCTCGCGCCCAAGTTTTGGTTCGACGAGAACGGCGCGTTGTCGGAGCGAAACGGCGCGTTCGTCACCAACATCGAGCACAAGATGGGGATCCACGCCTCGGCCACGTGCACGCTTCGCTTCGGTGACCGTCAGCCGTGCCGCGCTTGGCGGATCGGTGCCGAGGGCGAGGGCATGACGCTGATGTTCCGCATGATGAACGAGGCGCGTCTCGGGACGGCGCTGCAAGGCGTCGCGCTCGGGGCGGCCGCGTTCCGCGCGGCGTTGTCGTACGCCCGTGAGCGCCGACAAGGATCGGCGTGGGACAAGCTTCGCGACGCCAACGCCCCGCGCGTGCCGATCCTCGCGCACCCCGACGTCCGACGGATGCTGCTCGACCAGCAGAGCAAGATCGCGGCCCTGCGTTCGCTGTGCCTGCGCCTCGGGTTGTACGCCGACCGCGCCCACCGAGGCGACGTCGAAGCCGGGGCCGACCTCGAGCTGCTCACGCCGATCGCCAAGGCGTGGGGCACCGACGTCGGCTTCGAGGTCGCCTGCGAGGCCTTGCAAGTCCACGGCGGCTACGGCTACCTCGTCGATTACCCCGTCGAACAGTACGTCCGCGACGCGAAGATCGCGAGCATCTACGAAGGGACCAACGGCATCCAAGCGATGGACCTGATCGGACGAAAGCTGAAGATGGAGGGCGGCGCGGTGTTCATGCGGTGGCTCGAACGAGGTCGCACCCAATGTGACGAGGCGGCCGACGCGGGCCTGCCGCGCGAGGCGGCCGCGATCCGCCAGGCGCTCGACGCCGTGGGTGCTGCCGCGATGTCGCTGGCGGAACGCGGCATGACCGGTGCCACCGCGGTCGCCCTCGTCCATGCCGTCCCCTTCCTGCGCAGCATGGCGATCACGGTCCTCGCGCTGGAGTCCCTCGACCAAGCCAAGGTCGCCTTGCGCCTACGCGATCAAACGCCCGAGCGTCCAGCATGCGTCGACAAGCCGCTCAACCTGCGCCACTACGTCGCGCACGTGCTGCCCGAAGCGATCGCGCTCAGCCGGGTCGTGCGTGCTGGCGAAGACGCCGCGCTCGACCCCGCGCTGTTCGCCGACGTCGCGCGCTGACTCAGGGGTAGATCAGGCAACCCGCCCGTTCGACCAAGAACGACTGCCGCTCCGCCTCCCAGTCCGCGTCCAGCGCCGACAACACACCACCGGACTCGAGGTTCTCCCGGAAGGCCGCGCTCCCCGTGAGCAGGTCGATCGCCGGCACATCAGCGATGAACTCGTAAGGCTCCGCACGCCAAGCGAACCGCGCGGGGTCCACGGTCCGTGCCGCGCGGATGCACGCCAGCCCGAGGCGGTACGCATCCAGCTGATCGCGGTTGGTGACATGCACCTCGACGCCTCCACAGTCGACGTTCGCGTGCTTTTGAAAACCCGGACGGAAGGCGGCAGGTCGGAACGCCACGCCACGCAGCCCAGCGTCCGCTGCCTCGCGCTCACACGCCGCCACGAGCCGCTGCGGATCGACCCACGGCGCCCCAAAGAGATGAAACGGCCGCGTCGTTCCACGACCCTCGCTCCAGTTCGTGGCCTCGAACAGGCACATCCCCGGGTAGACCGTCGCGGTGTCAACCGTCGGCATGTTCGGCGACGGGTACACCCACGGTAGCTTGGTCGCCTCGAACCAGTCGCGGCGGTCCCATCCCTCACACGCGACCACGTCCAGATCGCAGCGGACGCCTCCATGCGCGAGGAACCACTTGGCGATCTCGCCGACCGTCATCCCGTGCCGAACAGCGAGCGGCCAAGCGCCGACGAAGCTCTGAAAACCCGGATGGACCCGACCGCCTTCGACCGACACCCCGTTGATCGGGTTCGGGCGATCGAGGACGACGACCCGCTTGCCGAGCGACCCCGCGACCTGCATCACGAACCCGAGCGTCGCTTGGTACGTGTAGAAGCGTGTGCCGATATCTTGAATATCAAACAGGACAACATCGATCCCTGTGAGCGTGGACGGTGCCGGCCGGAGGCTCGCCTCGCTGTCGCCGTACAGCGAAACGGTCGGCAGACCGGTGACCGGATCGGTGACCTCGTCGACCCCGATCATGTCCTGCGCCGTGGCGCGAACCCCATGTTCCGGCCCAAACAGGCGCACCAACGAGACGCCCGCGTCCAGCAAGCGGTCGATGGCGTGTCGGTACTGCGCGTCCACCGCCGTGTGGTTGGCCACCAAGGCGACGCGCGCCCCCGACAGCGCCCGCAGCGTGCCGGACTCGTCCGCCAACAGCCGCTCCAACCCCGACCGAACCCCCGACGCGCTCATCCGTCCTCCCCGTTGGCCAGCCGCCGCCCAAGCGGTCCCCACCCCGTTAGCACGCGGCCGTCTAAGGCGACGACCGGTGCGAGGTCACGGGTCGCGCTCGCGATGTAGAGCGCCACGAAGGGCGCCTCCGCCATCAGTCGCCCCTGACGCCAAGGCACGCCGAGCGCGCAGGCGCGCACCCGCAGTGCATCCACGGTGGTGCTCGGCAGGACGTCGCTCGAAGGATCGACCGACCACAACGCGTCGTCCGTCTCCACGACGAGCGCCGAGGTGGTGCCCTCGCGCCATGCCCCGTCGGGTCCGAACATCAACACCTCGTCCACACCGCTGTCGAGCAGACCGACGGCCCATGGCGCGCGGCTCCCGTGCTTGGGTGTGCCGCCGACGAACGGCTCGTAGGGGACACAGCGCGACACCGCGACGACGGGTCGATGCCGACGGGAAGGATCCCCCGGCTCGGCGATCACCACGCGACAACCCCCGCGTGTGAGCGTGATTCGAAGACGTGTTTCACCGGCAAACCTCGAAGCCAAGGCCTCCGCCTCGGCCCGGAGGACCGACTCGCCAGGCCACGGGACCCGCATCGTGGTTGCGGACGCCTCCAGCCGTTGCGCGTGCGCCTCCCAGCGACGCACGGCGCCGTCGCACGCCGCCAACGTCTCAAAGACCGTCCACCCGAGCGTGAAGCCCGGGTCGGCGACCGGCACGACCGCCTCTGCCAAAGGCGACAGCGTCCCGTTCACCATCGCCCACCCACCCATGTCGACCTCTCCTGCTCGCGCTAGCCCGCAACGGTGCAGAAGGCACCGGCACCGGCTACGGTCGAACCGTGAAGCGAACCCGCCTACAACGGCTCGAACGATGGGCCTTCCGCGTGCTGACCTGGCGTTCCTCGGCCGCCGAGGCGATCCGGGACCCGGCCTACGTCCGCGATACCTTACGCTTCGCCAGCGTCTTCTCGCTCCTCGTTCTCGTCCCGATGGCGCTCCTCGCTTGGCTCGGACTCCGGAGCCTTGGAGCCGAAGAAGTCAATTTCGACGTACGTCTGAGACAACGCGTCCAGATCGCGGCGTCACGCGTCGAAGACGACCTCGAGCGCCTCATCGCGTCTTTTGAGGCGCACGCTCTGCGCGAGATGACGCAAGGCAGTGAGGGGCTGGAGCGGCTGATGGCCGACACGCCGGGCCTGATCGGCGTCTACCGGTTCGACGCAGAAGGTCGCCCACTTACGCCGTTTCGAGCCGACGAAGGGGCTTGGACCTCACCGACCCCTGCCTGGAACCGCGCGGAGGCCGCCGCATCCGACGCACTGGCGCGCGCGCTCCCCGGCGCCGAAGCCTCCTGCGAGGCCCTCGCGGCCGTCTCCTCGACGCCTGCCCAGATCGCGCTCGCGCGCCTGTGCCGCCTGCGTGCGCTCTCGTCGACGGCGCCCAACGCGGCCGCCGAAGGCTTCGCGCGTTTGGCCGCCGACGCCGCCGAGCTTCGCGACGCGCGTGGGTTTCCGATCGGTGATCTCGCCACGCTCCACCGCGTCGACCTGCTCGAATCGGGTTCGGAAACCGCACGCGACGCCCTGCGTCGACTGCTCGAGTCACGGCTCGCCGCGGCGTGGCCACTCGGCCACGAAGAGGACGGCACGCTGGCCGAGCGCGCCCTCGACCGCCTACGCCCTTACGAGCCGGCCGCCTACGTCGGCGCCGCCGAGAAGGCGCTCGCCCACCGGCGCACCGAAGCGCGCTGGAGCGCCGTGTTGGCCGAGGAGCTCGCGCTCGCGTCACGGCGAGGACTCCCCAGCGGAGCCTTCGGGTGGAACCCCGACGCGCTCGCCCTATGGGCGGGCTTCGAACGCGACGGCGTGCGGTGGTTGTTCGCGTTCGACACCACCGCACTGAGCCTCGCGCTCGGTCCCGCGGCCCAAGCGGCGAGCGACGCGGACGCCGACCTCGACATCCACATCGAGCCACGCATCGAAGAATCTATCCCCAACCACCGGCTGCTCGCGCGTTCGCTTGGGCCGTGGCTCGCCGCCCACGTCGTCGCGATCGACCCCGTCGACCACGCCGCCATCGCCCGACAGCGCGCCAGCCTGCGTGCGCAGCGGCAGGTCGTCACCTTCCTCGCCGTCGGCGCGAGCGCGCTCGGCATCTTCGCGGCCCTCCGCATGGTGCAACGCGAGCTGGACGCGGCACGCACGAAGGCCGACTTCGCGGCAACCGTCAGTCATGAGCTTCGAACGCCGCTCACAAGAATTCGCGGCGATGCCGAATCGCTCCAGTTCGACCTGTTCGACGATGACGACGAACGCCAACTGGCCTACACGCGCATCGTCCACGAATCCGACCGGCTCGCGCGCCTGATCGACGACGTCCTCGACTTTGCAGCGATCGGACGGGGGGCGAAGACCTACAAGCTCCGTGCTTGGCCCGTGGAGCGCATCCTGCAACGCGCCGTCGACACGCACCGCGCCTTCGCCAACGCTCGAGGCGTCGCCCTCGAGATGGAGTTGGTCGCGCCCCTTCCCGATGTTCGGGTCGACCCCGACGCCATGGCCCAGGTGTTCGCCAACCTCGTCAGCAACGCCATCAAGTACGGCGGCGAGGGTCGCTGGGTCGGTCTGAAGGCGTGGACCGAGGAAGGCGCCGTTCACCTCGCCGTGTCCGACCGCGGCATCGGCATCCCCGAGGAAGAGCTCGCACGGGTGTTCGAGCACTATTTCAGAGCCGACCGCGCCGAAGTTCGTGCCCAACACGGAACTGGCATCGGCTTGACGATCGTCCGCTATATTGTAGAGGCACACGGGGGACGCATCCGCGTGACGAGCCGCGTCGGACGGGGAAGCACCTTCACCGTCAGCCTGCCGGTTCCCACGCCTAGCCCCTCCGGTGACCCCGCCCATCCCGAGGCCTGACCATGCCGCGCATCCTCCTCGTCGAGGACGACCCTCAAATCCTCGACGGCCTCAAGCGCTTCTTCCAAAAGGAGCACTTCGACGTCTTCACGGCAAGAGGCATCCAGGCCGCACAAGAGTGCGCCCGGAACTTCCCGCCCGACATCGTCGTGCTCGACGTCATGCTCAACGACGGGCCCGAGCCGCAGTTCGACGGCTTCGCCGTCTGCCGCGCCCTGCGCGAAGAAGAGGAGTTCGACGGCCCCGTCATCTTCCTCAGCGCGCGCACGAGCGAGGCCGACAAGCTCACCGGGTTCGACCTCGGCGCCGACGATTACGTCACCAAGCCCTACTCGATGCTCGAGCTCAAAGCGCGCGTCCAGGCCGTCTTGCGGCGCACCGGCGGCGGACGTTCGGTCTACCGTTACGGCGACATCGAGGTCGATCTCGACAACTACGTCATCCGCCACACGGATGGCGAAGAGCGGCTGAGCAATCGCGAGCAGGAGCTGCTCCGTTACCTCATCGAGCACCGCAACACCGTGCTTCCGCGCGGCGAGTTGCTCACCGGCATCTGGAAGTACTCCCCCAACGTCACGACGCGAACGGTCGACACCCACATCCTCAACGTTCGCAAAAAGCTCCGCGACAACGCCGCGCTCCCCCGCTTCATCGAGACGCTGCACGGCGTGGGGTACCGGTTCATCGGCACCGAGGGGTCGTGACGAGCGCCAAGCCCGCTCCCGCAGGTGTTCTGACCGGAAGCCGACGTTGCCGGTCGGCCCCCCTTGCCTTCGCCTCCCTAGCGCTCGCGTGCGCCGGGGAGCCCGCTGCTCCGGTCGCCGCGCGAGAAGCCTCCCGGCAGGAGAGCGACCTGACCGTACTCCGCCGCGGCGCCGACGCCGCACGCGCCCTGACCGATCTTGCCCTCGACGCGTCGCTCGGCGCCAAGCCCGACGTCCTCCTCGACGCCTACGACGCCATCGCCGGCCGTCCCGACGCCGACCCCGACACACGCGCGAGCGCGTTGTGGGAAGGCGGCCGACTGGCAGCGCGCGGCGGGGACGTCACGGGCGCGCGCACACGCTTCGACGCGTGCCTCTCGCTGTCGGCCGCGACCTCGCTGCACCGCGGCGCGTGCCTAGAGACGCGCGCCACCCTCGATCTCGAAGCCGACGCCGTCCGGACCCTCCCGACGGTGTGGACGTTCGACAGCGCAGCCCACGGCCTCGCACACCCGCGCGCCTGGTGGGACCAAGGCGACATCGCGCTGATCCCGCCCGCAGAGGGCGGTGGCCTGCGCTGGACGGTCCGCGTGGATGCCGAGCGCGACGACCGGCTGATGCTCGCGTTCGACGTGCAAGGCGCCGTCCCAAGCACCGTCCGGCTCGAGCTGACCAGCGCACGCGAGCCTGGTGCGCTCCAGGCCGTGTTCGAAGATCTCGACGGTCGAAGCTGGTCGGTCGACGCCCGCGACTGGCAGGCAGCGCCCGACGTCCGGAGCCGATGGACCCTCGATCTCGCCGCCCTGTTCCCCGACGACGGCCGCGCACCGACCACGCTCGACCGGACGCGCCTGCATCGGATGTACATCGTCGACCGAACCGCCAGACTCGGGGCCTACGGGACCCACATCTGGACGCTGCACAGCCTCGCCGTCGAGGGATGACGCTTCGCTACGAGCGGCGCCCCGCACGCGCGCGTACATGAGCGTCCCGAGGAGGGCCCTGTGCGCATCTTCCGACGCGCGTTGGCGGCGCATGACAGGTCCGACGCACGCGCATGGCGCTACGTCCCCTACGATCAGCTCCAAGCCGCGTGGCTCCCGCGCCCCGAGACCGGCGTCGGCCTCGTGTTCTTCGAGTGCCCGAACAAGGCGATGCGTCGCCCGTACCACCGACAAAAGCTCGCGATGGTCCTCAGTCACCAACGCCACTTCGCCGTCGAGGCCGCCGCCGCAGGCTGGCCCGTCCGCTACGAGGTCGTCGACAGCTACGCCGACGGGGTGCGCGCCCACGCCGAGGCCCACGGCCCGCTCGACGTCGCGGAACCGGCCGAGTGGGAGCTGAGGGCGGAGCTTGCCCCTCTGGTCGCCAACGGCGCGCTCCGCGTCCTCCCACATCCGGGATGGCTCACGACCGAAGCGGACTTCGACGGTCTTGGCGCGCCGCCGTGGCGCATGGACGCCTTTTACCGCAGGGTCCGACAGCGTACCGGCATCTTGATGGACGGCGCTGAGCCGGTCGGCGGCCAATACAGTTTTGATGAGGATAACCGACGACCTTGGCGCGGGGAGGTCGACCCGCATCCCGCCCCGACCTTTCACGTCGACCCCATCACGGCCGAGGTCGTCGAGACCATCACCTCGCGCTTTCCGCATCACCCGGGTCGACTGCGGCCGGAGCGAATCGGCGCCACCGCCGCCGACGTCGAACAGCTCTGGTCGCACGCCCTCCAACACGCGCTGCCGTGGTTCGGCCCCTACGAGGACGCATTCAGCACCCGCGAAACAACCCTGTTTCATACAAGGGTTTCCACCCTTCTCAACCTCGGTCGGCTGACGCCCGCGCGCGTGGTCGACGACGCCCTGCACGCCGACCTACCGATCGCGAGCCAAGAAGGGTTCATCCGTCAGATCCTGGGCTGGCGAGAGTTCGTGCGCCATGTTCACCGGCGGACCGATGGCCTTCGGACCGCGTCCCGCCTGCGCGCCGAACCGGGCCGCACCGATGGGGGCTGGTCCACCGCGAGCGGTGCGCCGTGGCCGGGTGCACCCTCCCAGACCTTCGCCCGGCCGGTCGGTGACCCCGGCCTTCCTGTCCCGGCCGCGTTCTGGGGTCGCGCCGCGTCGGGGATGCGCTGCCTCGACCACGTCGTCCATAACGTCTGGGACGAGGGTTACACGCACCACATCGCGCGCCTGATGATCCTCGGAAACCTCGCCACGCTGCTCCGCGTCGACGCGCGCGACCTGACGGACTGGTTCTGGTGCGCGTTCACCGACGCGTTCGACTGGGTGGTCGAACCCAACGTGCTGGGCATGGCCACCTACGCCACGCCGGCCTTCACCACCAAGCCTTACGTCGCCGGGAGCGCGTACCTCGACCGCATGGGCGACGCGTGCAAGACCTGCCGCCTGCATCCCAAGACCACCTGCCCCGTCACCGCTTGGTACTGGGCGTATCTCGCAGACCACGCCGACACGCTCGGCAAGAACCCGCGGATGGCGGCCCAGGTGGCGGCCGCACTCCGGCGACCGACGCTCGCAGCGGAGCGCGCATCCCTCGCACAGGCGCAGCACGCCCTCGCCCTCGGCGAACCCGTGCCTCCGTTCGTCAAGGAGATCGGATGAAGCCCGAGCACCGCCCCGCGAAAACGTGCGTCGTCTGCGGACGACCGTTCCTGTGGCGCAAGAAGTGGGAGAGGGCGTGGGCCGAGATCACCACGTGCTCGGATCGGTGCCGCGACACCCGCCGCCGACTCAAGGCGGCGTCGCTTCCCACGTCGGGTTGAGCGAACACACCCCGCCGACCTCGCCCGAGGACCACGCCAAGGAGCCGCCCCGCGTCGAGACCGGTGACGAGGAGACGACGGCGCCACACGCCCCCGTCCCCGCACCGGTCCAGCGCGAGGACGACCAGGTGACGCGCGCCGCGTCGCGCGGAAACCCAGAGAAGCGAACGCCCTCGGCGACCTCCTCCACGAGCGGCGGCGCGGGCCAAGGCGACGGGAAGCGCAGCGTTCCCGCC
This sequence comes from Alphaproteobacteria bacterium, assembly GCA_040382435.1. Lineage (GTDB taxonomy): Bacteria > Myxococcota_A > UBA796 > UBA796 > JBEIFN01. The sequence continues at coordinate 6,487 of JBEIFN010000005.1, read as the reverse complement.
GGATCGTCACCGGTCGCAACCTCAAAACGCGCTGACATCGTCACGGACCGCGACGCGCACACGCCCGCAGCGCCGTAGGTGAACCGTCCCTCGATCGCGTTCGGGAGGCTCATCGCCGTGCGCTGCACCAACGGGACGAGGCGGGGCTGTCGGACCGGACCTCGCCACGTCGTCACCGAAACGGGCAACCCACCGAGGTCGAGCGTCTCCACCAGCTCCACCGACGACGCCCCCGGCGGTCCGGAGAGGTCCCACGCCAGCCAGCCGCGGAGCGTCTCGTCCGAAAGGTAGAGGTCGTAGGCCGCCACGTCGCCGTCGCGGAGGTCGGTCCCCGCGAGGAGCAACACCTGATCGACCGTCTGACCTTCGCCGGCCGCGACGAGGGTCGAGAGCCCAAGCGCCCAACGATCCGCCGGCGGGACATCGACGTGCAGGGTCCAGGCGCGCGCCCCGTCCGACGTCGGCGTCGGCTCGCGCACCTCCACGTCGACACGGCGCACCTCCTCGGCGCGCCCGTTCTCGACGGCCGCTGTAAAATGAGCATCGAAATCCGGTAAATCTTCGGTGACGCCGCGCACGAGGAGCGCGATGCGCGCGAGACCCGGCGACGCGTCGCCAGGCAACACGATCGCGTGCGGGCTTTCGCAGCCAAAGTCGGTGTGCACGCGATCCGACGCGAGCCAGACATCGACCGGTCCCTCCTGCGCCGTGTCCCACGCGAAGGCTCCGTTCTCGTCGGTCACGGCCGAGACGGAACCGCGAACGACGTCGAGACCAGGCTGCGGCTGCCCCTGCGAGGTCACGCGCCCCGAGACCCCTGGCGACACTGAGCAGGCGGTCAGAGCCGCTGGAACTGCCGCCCAAGCTGCGCGCAAAGGGCCTCCAAAAGCGCTTGATCGGCGTCTCCGAAGGCGTCGGGCTCGTCGGAGTCCACATCGAGCACGCCGAGGACCACGCCGGTCGGGGTGCAAATCGGCACCACGATCTCGGACCGGGTCGAGCTGGAACACGCGATGTGACCCGGAAAGGCATGTACATCCGGCACGCGCTGCGTCTGACGGGTGGTCGCGGCCGCGCCGCACACGCCACGCGAGAACGGGATGCGGGTGCAACCGTGGCCACCTTGGTAGGGACCAACGGCCAACATCTCCGGGGCGATGACCCGGTAAAACCCCGTCCAATGCCAGCGTTCAAAGGCATGGTGCAGCAAGCACGCCAGCGACGCCATCGCGCTCACGGCGTCGTCCTCGTCCGAAAGCACCGTCAACGCCTCGGCGAGCACCTCGTCGTAGCGGACGTCCTCCGACGTGTCGTGACCTGTCATCGCACCTCCCCCGACGGCGGTCCCGATGGCCGCCCTCCCGCAACACGGGTAACGGCCGACCCGAACCCGAACCACGCGGAGCCCCGTCATGCGTTTTCTTCTGCCCTTGCTCGTCCTGACTGCCTGCAGCTCGCCCGCTCCCGAGGCCACCAAGCCGGCCGCTCCCCCGGCCCAAGCCAAGGCCCCCGCACCTGCCGCCAGCGCCGCGCCCGCGCTGCCCGGCCTCAAGGTCGACGCCTCCGCCTCCAAGATCGAGGCCATCGGCGCCAAGGTCGTGGGCAAGCACCCGATCGTTTTCAAGCAATTCGACGGCGCCCTGGAGCTCGACGGGGAGTCGCTCAAGGCAGCCGCGTTCGTCGTGCAGATGGCGAGCCTTGAGGCCGACGACCCCAAGCTCACCGACCACCTGAAGAACGCCGACTTCTTCGACGTTGCGAAGTTCCCCACCGCCGCGTTCAAGACCACGAGCGTGACGTCCAAGCCGGGCGAAAACGGCGCAACGCACGAGATCACCGGCGAGTTCGAGATCCACGGGATGAAGAAGACCTTCACCTTCCCCGCCAAGGTCGAGATCACCGCCACCAGCGTCAAGGCGGACGCCAAGTTCGTCCTCGACCGGCGGGACTTCGGCGTGACCTACCCCGGCATGAAGGACAACCTGATCCAAGACAACGTCGAGATGACGCTGTCGTTGACGGCGCCGCGCTCCTGAGCGTGAGGTTCCCCGAGCGCGGGGCGACGCAAATGGGATAGACTGCTTCGAAACCACGGAGCCTTCATGCCCTTCCGCCCCGCGCTCACCGCCGCACTCGGCCTCGCCCTGCTCCCTGCGTGCCAGCCGCCGCCACCCGCCCCGGAGGGCCTCGACGAGGCTTCGCGCTACATGGTCCGCGAGTTCTACGCCGACGATGCAACGTTCCAAGCCGGTATTCAGGGCTTCATGCAGTGGTTCGAGGACGAGGGCAAGGCCCTGGTCGGCCTCGAAGCGTCGATCGACGGCACCGCCGAGGGCACCAAGCCCGTCGATGCGTTCACGCTCGCCGACCTGACCGCCGAGGATGTCATCGCGCTGCCGCTGCGCCAAGACCTGCTGACCGGCGAGGCGTTCAACAACGGCACGACCGAGACGACCCCACGTGACGTGGCGACCGCGGCCGGCGTCGTCAGCGTCGCCGAGATGGCGTGCGACTGGAAGGAAGCCGAGGCGCTGTTGGTCCGCAAGGACCAAGACAGCGTCTTCTCGGGCGACTGGGAGGGCTACGAGCGCACCTACGTCGACGATCGGGCGGCCTTCGAGGCCGGTGCCGCCAACGACGCGTACGCGGCCTTCCCCGAGCGGATCGACCCGTTCGCCGAGGGCTTTGACCGCGCCGCTTACGCCGCCAGCTTCCTGCAGACCGACAACATGGTCGACCCGACGGCGCTGTTGGGGGTCGACATCCCAAGCTACCCGCTCGACCTCGACCTTCGCCACGGCCGCTACACGCTGACCGACGGCACGGACGTCGGCGTACTCTCGATCCTGACCTACGACGTCGACGCCGTGTGGGGCCCCGGCGGCGAGAACGGTCTGCGCCAGTCGTTCTCGATCGAGATCAACGTGGAGCGGCCCGACAACAAGACGCTCCGCATGCTCGCCGTCTGGGCGGAGCCGGTCAGCCCGATCATCAGCGCCGACGCCGCGCTCGCGCTCACCTTCGCGGTGAACAAGTCGCAGAAGTCGAGCGAGCGGATGAGCGCCGTGTGCGCGGGCGAGGCCGAGGTTCCCCCCGAGCCGTGACCGATCGCTGCTAGCCCTTGCAGGGCACGACGTCGGTGTGCATCCTTGCCGGGATGGAGACCGCATGGGTGCCCTGCTCGACCTTCCCTCCGCCATCCCGTTCCGCGACGTGATGGCCGCCGACATCCCCGCAGATATCCGCGCCTTGATCGCCGCGGCCGACGCGCGACTTCATGCGGTCGCCAACGTCGACGGCGTCCGCACGTGGCAGAACACCGCCGCCGCGTTCGACCGCGCCACCGAGCCGCTCGACCGCGCTTGGGGGGTCGTCGGTCATTTGCGTAGCGTCGCGCACGACGACGCGCTCGAGGCCGCACACCATGAGGTCCTCGGCGACGTCACAAACTTCTACGCGGGCATTTGGCTCCGACGCCCGCTGTACGACGCGCTCCGCGCCTATGCCGAGACCCCTGAGGCCCAGGCGCTCCAAGGGGCGCGGCGGCGTTGGCTCACCAAGACCCTCGACGCGTTCCGCCGGCTCGGCGCGGAGCTCGAAGGGGAGGCGCTCCTCCGCTACCAGGCGATCGTCGGGCAACTCGCCGAGCTCGCCGCCACCTTCTCGCGCAACGTGCTGATGGCGACCCAAGCCTGGTCCTTGACCCTGCCGGACGATGCGCGGCTCCACGGCTTGCCACCGTCGGCCAAGGCGATGCTCGCAGCACTCGCGGGAGACGCCGGCGGCTATCGGGTCGGCCTCCAGGGGCCGGTGGTGACGGCGATCCTCACCTACGCCGACGATCGCGCGCTCCGCGAGGAGGTGTGGCGCGCTTGGAACCAGCGCGGTGTCGCTCCCGAGACCGACAACCGCACCGTCGTCGCAGGCATGCTCGCGTTGCGCCAGGAGCAGGCGGCGTTGCTCGGCTTCGCTGACTTCGCCGACTTCGTCCTGCACGACCGTATGGCCCACACCGGTGCCGAGGCAACCGCGTTCATCGACCGACTCGAAGCGGCAACCCGACCTGCCTTCGAGGCTGAGAACCTTGCCCTCGAAGCGTTCGCTGGGACGCACGGCGGTCCCACCCCGCTCCAACCTTGGGACGTCGGATACTGGTCCGAGAAGGCTCGGTTGGCCCTTCATGACTTCGACGAGGAAGCGCTGCGCCCGTACTTTGCGTACGATCACGTCCTCGAGGGCATGTACGCGCTCGCGCACCGCTTGTACGGCGTCTCCGTCCGGCCAGCGGACCTGCCCGTGTGGCACGACGACGTCCGCGCCTTCGCGCTCCACGACGCCGACGACCGCTGCCTTGGCACGTTCTATACCGACTTCTTCCCCCGGCCGACGAAGCGCGACGGGGCATGGATGAACCCGCTCCAGACGGCCGACGGCACGGGTCGTCCGCACGTGGCGGTGATCTGCGGCAACTTCTCCCCGCCGACGGGTGCTGGGCCGGCGCTGCTGACCCACCGCGAAGTCGAGACGCTGTTCCATGAGTTCGGCCACCTGCTCCACCACCTGCTGACCGAGGCCGAGATCTACGGCCAAGCCGGCACCAACGTCGCGTGGGATTTCGTCGAGCTGCCCTCCCAGATCATGGAGAACTGGTGTTGGGAACGCGAGGCCCTCGACGTGTTCGCACGGCACCACGAGACCGGCGCGCCGCTCCCCGACGAGCTGTTCCAACGGATGCTCGGCGCCAAGAACTACCGCGCCGCCGCGTTCCAGATGCGCCAGCTCGGCTTCTGCCGGGTCGACCTGGATCTGCACCGCCAAGGCCCAGGCGATCTCGACGCGGTCGCCTACGCGCGCGAGGTCATCGCCCGCTACAGCGCGACGACGCTCCCGGCGGACTACGGCATGCTCGCCTCGTTCTCGCATCTCTTCGCAGACGCCGTCGGATACGCCGCCGGGTACTACAGCTACCAATGGGCTGCTGTGCTCGATGCCGACGCGTTCGAGGTGTTCCAGCGCCACGGCCTGTTCGACCGCGCCACCGGCGATGCGTTCCGCGCCACGATCCTCGCGCAGGGCGACGCCGAGGACCCCGCGGTGTTGATCACGCGCTTCCTCGGCCGCGCGCCGACCGTGGACGCACACCTGCGCCGCGCCGGGCTGCTCGCCGCCTGAGGCCCCCAAAACGACGAAGCGGCGCGGGACCGTCAGGCCGCGCGCCGCCCAAGGGCGTCACGATCAGGGCGAGGCCTTGGCGCCCTTCTTCTTGGCAGGGGCGGGCGCCGGGCAACCCTTGGGCTGCGCCGGGTCGACGGCGTCGGCAGCCACAGGCTGATCCGGGCAGGCGTCGTCCTTGTCCGCCACGCCGTCCGCGTCGCGGTCGGCACAGCCCGCGGTGGACGCCGGACCCACAGCGTCAGGGCAGGCGTCGGTGTTGTCGTACACCCCGTCCTGATCGGCGTCGCCGCAGCCTTGGAACGCCGCGAGGCCAGCGGCCGCGGGGCAGGCGTCGTCCTTGTCGGCCACGCCATCCTCATCGCCGTCGGGGCAGCCCGCGGTGACCGTTCCGCCCGCCACCAACGGGCAGGCATCCTCGGTGTCGGGCGTGCCATCGGCGTCGTTGTCGAGGTCGGGGGCACCGTCGGCGTCTTCGAACCCGTCGACATCTTCGGCGTCGTTCGGCGCCTTGTCGTCGGCGTCCTTGACCCCGTCCTTGTCGTTGTCGACCTCGGGGCAGCCGTCGGCGTCCTCGAACCCATCGACGTCCTCGACATCGGTCGGGCAGGCGTCATCGACGTCGGCGATGTCGTCCTTGTCGGTGTCCTTCGCGAGACCGAAGACCGCCTGGAAGCCCCCCGTCCACGACAGGTCGATGAACGGGCTAACGTAGTCGCCCTCCTCGCGCGCCACCGTGGTGTTCATGCGCACATCGGTGCGGAACGAGAGCGGGCCCACGATCGGGACCACCAGGCCAGGGCCGACCGAGATCATCGCTTCAACGCGCAGGTCGCGGCCTTCGACGCCCTCTTGGCCGATCGACTTGAGCATCGTACCCGCGCCGATCGCGAGCACCGGGCGCACCGGAACCTTCTTGGCGTCGTCGTGCGGCACGGGGTCGCCGACGAGCATCAGCTGCGGGGCGATGGTGAGGAAGTTCGACTGGAAAGCATCGGCAGGTCCGGCCGAGATGCCGACATCGAGCTCGAGACCCAGCGTCTTGTTGAACCAGAAGCCCAGACGCGGGACGACCACACCGCTGGTGTTCGGGACATCGAGGGCGTCAAAAGCGAACAAACCGCCTTGGACACCGACCTCGAAGGCGGGATCGAGCCCGTCGGCGAGGGCGTCGTTGCTCGGCAGCAGACCGACACCGAGCAGGGCAGCAGCGAAGAGCGGGGCAGACACGAGGCGCATGCGTACTCCGGATCCGAGCGGTTCAAGGCTTGGGTGCAACCGTGGCCATCGGACTTCCCCTGCCCTTTCCCCTGTT
>JBEIFN010000004.1:0-33136 GCA_040382435.1 Alphaproteobacteria bacterium | reverse complement strand
GGCGCCCCCTGACGCCACGGCGGCGACGCGACGCGTTGCGGGCTTCCCGCTTCGGCGTCGACGAGGACGACGTCGGATCCCCCCTCACGCGTGATCAGTCGATCGTCGGGCTCGGTCAGGACGGCGAGCCGCTTGCCATCCAGCGTCGCGTCGAGCGCGTAGATGTGTGTGTCGGCCGCCCACACCGTCGTGACGCGCTCCGAGGTGAGGTCGACGCGCCAGATCGTCGAACGCGTCTGGGGCGCGTGGCCGTAGTCCATGGGGTGCGCCTTGCGGAGCGCTGCGAAGTCGTCCTCGACGGGCTGGCTGTGGTGCGTGACGACGAAGGCCGTGGTGCCGGCCGCGTCGACGTCGACGAGGCTCACGGGATCGGCGAACCGTGTGAGCGTCAGGCGTGCGCCGGTCTCTGGGTTCATCCGTAGGAGTTGTGCCTTCCCGTCGACCTCGGTGACCCACAGCACGTCGCCATTCGGGAGCCAACGTGCGTCGCGGTCGTCGGTCGACGGCTCGGTGAGGCGGCGCATCCCGCCCCGCTTCAGGTCGAGGACCCACAGGTCGCGGACACTGCGGTCGGCGCCGCGGTGCCACCGCGACAGCGTCAGGAGCGCTCGCTCGCCCTTGGCGTCGATGTCGAATGCGGCGAGGCCGGTCAGATCGAACAGGTCGGCGGCGACCGGATGGGCAGGCGGTGGTGGCGAGGCGAGCGCGTGGGCGACCCAAAGGACGAGGGGAGACATGGGACCTCTGCAACGTTCGGTTGCGAATTCGGAGCGTAGGTGGGTGCTCCGGACGTCAACGGATAGTCCAGTTGCCCGCAGGGGGCACGCCCCCCAACCTGGAGGCTCCATGCGCGCGCTGATCGCCCTTTCGCTCCTCTCTCTCGTCGCTTGTGGCGGCGGTGAGGCCCCTAAGACCGAGGCCAAGGCCGACGCCAAGACCGAGGCCAAGCCGGCCGACGCCAAGCCCGCCGACGCGAAGCCTGCGGACGCCGCCGGGGGTGCCGCCGCCGGTCCGATGGACCACGCCGCGCTGATGGCGCTCGGCGAGAAGGTCTACAAGAATGGCGGCGCGAACAGCCCCTTGATGTGCGTCACGTGCCACCAAGAGAACGGCGAGGGCCTCTCGCCCACCTTCCCGCCGCTCAAGGGCAGCAAGGAGAACATGGGATCTTGCGCCGACCACGCCAAGATCGTGATCAAGGGCCTCACGGGCGAGATCAAGGTGCAGGGCGTCACCTACAACGGCGCGATGCCGGCGCAGGGCGAGCTCACCAACGACGAGATCGCCGCGGTGCTCACCTACGAGCGGAACTCGTGGGGCAACAACTACGGCGACTGCACGCCGGACGAGGTCGCCAAGGCGCGCTGAGTTCGCGGCGCTCGGTCGCTTCGCCGCCCGCCCTCGCGCGGGCGGCTTCGTTTTTGCGGACCTTGCGGCTGACGCCTGCACCCGGTACCGGCTCCGGGGAGGTCGCATGCCATCCGACCGCGTCGTGCTCGTTCGTCCTGGCTCCGTTCAGTTGGTCGTTCATCGTTGGACGCCTGAGGCCGGGATCCCGGTCATCGGGGGCATCCTCGTCGTCCACGGTCTCGCCGAACATGGCTCTCGGTACGCTCGCTTTGCCGAGGCGGCGAACGCCCGCGGCTACGTTGTTTACGCGCCCGATCATCGCGGCCATGGTCAGACTGCCGCCACCGACGCGGACGTCGGACACTTCGCTGACCACGGCGGTTGGCAGGCCGTGGTCGCCGACCTCGCCGCCGTCGCGGCCGAGGGGCGCGCAGCGTTCCCCGATGTCCCGTGGTTCTTGCTCGGGCACTCGATGGGCACGACGCTGTCGCTCCATCTGCTCGCCGAGCCTGGGCCCGGGTTCCGCGCGGCCGTCCTCTCGGCACCGCCGGGTTTTGTGGGGCCGATCCGTCACGTGGGCGCGCTCGTCACGCGGTTCGAGTCGCTTCGCCTCGGTCGTCGTGGCAAGAGCTGGCTGCTCGACAAGATGAGCTTCGGTGACTTTAACAAGGCGTTCGCGCCTGCCCGTACGTCGTTCGACTGGCTCAGCCGTGATCCCGCCGAAGTCGACGCCTACGTCGCCGATCCGCGCTGCGGATTCCTGGTGACCAACCAACATTGGCTCGATCACTTGGCTGCGATCGAGGCCTACCACCACCCCGATCTGCTCTCGCGCCTTCCGAAGGACCTCCCGCTGGCGATCTTGGCGGGAGACGCCGATCCTGTGAGCCAAGGCGGTCGGCAAATTCGTCCGTTCCTCGACGCCCTGCGGCGCGCGGGACTTCGGCAAGCGACGTTCAAGGCCTATGGCGGTGCACGGCACGAGATCCTCAACGAGACCAACCGCGCAGAAGTCACCGACGACATCCTGGGCCACTTCGACGCGAGCCGCTGAGTCCTTCCACGTCGCCGCCCGGCGCTGGGGTGGCGACGCGGCTGCCTAGGCTCAGGGGGGCGGTCCGCAGTCGCCGCGGTCGTATTGGGTGCTGGCGCAGAAGAAGTCGACGTTGCTGATCGTGCCGTCGTCGCACACGCCGTCGCCGAGGTAGGTCGTGGGCCAGCAGACGCTGTCGCAACCGAGCGTGGTGCCTTGCGGACAGCCCGTGGGGGCAGGCGGGAGCGGCGGGCAGCGCAGCGGCAGGATGTCGGTGGCGGAACCGCCAGAGGTGAAAGACGTCCCGTAGGCGCCCAGCGTGTAGCCCGAGGTTTGGTCGACGAACGACAGGCTCGCGCCTTCCCAACCGTTGCCGGCGGCGTCGATCATCTCGACCGTGTACACCCCGCTCTGCACCGACGGAGGCACGGGGACGCTGAACTCGCCGTAGCTGTTGTACGAGCCGGGCGGCAGGCTGAACACGGTGAGGCCGCTCTCGTTGATCAAGTTGAAGCCGACGTCACCACCGGCGTTGCCCGTCTTCATCTTCGCGAGCAGGGGCGAACAGGTCACCGAACCGGCCAGTCCGGGAAGGCCGATGTCGTACGGTGCCGTGCAGTCGACCGGGAACGGGTAGTCGCCGCGGGCGCCGGTGGGGAGCGTTCCGCTGGCGATGACGTTGCCGTTGTCGGCGCGGGCGATGGTGTAGAAGCCGTCGTCCCAGCCGTCGCTGCTGCTGTCGGTGGGGCGGAAGATGTACCAGCCGTCGACGAGGTTGCGCACGTTCGAAACGGTCGCACCGTTCGCGACCGTTCCCGCGCCGACGGAGACCAAGGTCTGCGGCGGTGCGGTGGCCGTACGGATCTCCCAGCCCATCTGGCTCGCGTTGGCGGCGCCGCCGACGATCGTGAACGAGATGTCGTTGCACCCGTAGACGGGCGGTGGCGGCGGCGGCGTGTAGCCCGTGTCGGTGCTGCACTCGACCGAGAAGGGAACGCGCGCCAGACGCCCGGTGGGGATCGTGGCGTCGACGAGCACGCGGCCCGATTCGTCGACGATCTGCATCGTCGCCCCGTTCCAACCGTCGCCGAAGCTGTCGTTGAGCTCCGCTACGAAGTCGCCGGTGATGATCGGGATGCGGTCGGTGACGTTGATGTTGTTCTGGTTGTAGAAGCCGGTCGGTCGTTGGAACAAGATGCCGCCGCCGGCCTCTTGGATGCTCCAACCGATCTCGCTCGACCAAGACCCGGTGAAGATGCGGACAGTGAGCGTGCAGTCGGGCGGCGCGGGTGTGGTGTCGGTGTCGCCGGGCGTGTCGGTGTCGCCGCCACAGTCGCCGCCGTCGCGCGAGAAGGTGGCGCAGTCGAAGTTCGCCGAGAACTGGCTCCCGTCGTCGCACGTGCCGTCGCCGATGAAGTAGGCGGGGAAGCACAGACCGTTGCAGTCGAGCTCCTCGCCAAAGTTACAGACGGACGAATCCTCGGGGAGGTCGGTGCCGCCGGTTGCCGAGTCGGGCGGCAGCGTGCTGCCAGAGTCGGGCGTGTCGACGGTGGGGGTGTCGGTCTCGACGGCGGGGCTGGTGTCTTCGTTGAGCCAGCCTGTCTCGAACGCGTCGGTGTCCGTCGTGTCGGTGTCGGTCGGGGTGTCGACGGGGCTATCGGGATCGACGGTGTCGATCGCGGTGTCGGTGTCGATCGGGTCGGTGCCTGAGGGCGCGGGACAACCCGCCAGCAGCGGCAGGAAGGCGATCGCGGCGGTGGCCCACACGGTGAGCATCGGAGTGCTTCGGCGCATCAGGTCCTCAGACAAGTCTTGAGCACCTTAGCACAACCGCGGGGCAGAACGCGACCGGTTCCTCGTGGAATCGGGCTCGCTGCGGAAACTTCTACAACCTGTGTGCGCTCATCCCGAGCCGCGGGGCGCCGAACGCGTCGAGCAGGCGGTGCGCCCAGGTCGCTGCGCCCAGGAACCCGAACGACGGGAGTGAGGCGACGGCGTGGTAGTCGTCGGCCGGGAAGCCGGTGCAGATCAGGGGGACGTCGTGTAGGAACGCCGAAGTCCGTGGGAGGTTCCGGAGCATGTCGAGCTCGTGAGACGAGCCGATCACCCCAAGCGGCCGGTCGGCGATCAGCGGCAGCAACGCATCACGGCTTCGTCGGAGGCTGGGGTCATCGAGGACGATCGTGCCAGGCAGGGTGTGGATCCCCGAACGCCCCAACGCGTCCCAGAACGCGCCCGCACCGCCGAGGCTGCCGTGCTGGTCACGGAGTCCGACGAGCGGAACGTCGACGCCGAGCTCGACCAGCATCGCGACCAACGCGGCCGCCAGCGGGGTGTCGGCGAACACGGCGACGGCGTAGGACCTCAACGGCTCGGTGAGGCGGACGACGTTGGCGCGCACGGCCTCGGACTGCTGGTGGATCCACGCCTCGACGGCGTCCATGTTCGCGCCTGACGCGGCGGCGACGGTGCGGACGAAGCGGGCGGTGCCGCCCACCCCGATCGGCAGATCGACGGGCACCACGGTCCGTCCCTGCTCGACCATGCGCCGGAGCTCGGCGTCGTGCGGGCGCGTGTAGGGCAGCTCCAGCACGTAGCGGCTCGCGGGCGCGGCCTTCGCGTCACGGTAGCCACCGCCGGAGAACAGGATCGGCCCCGTGTCGAGTCCAGCTGCCTTGATAAGGCCCCGAAGCTGCGCGACGTCGGCCTTCGTGTCGGGCTCGTAGCGGTGGAAGAAGTGACCGATGACGGTGGCGTGCCGCGGCAGCGTCGGGGCTCGCGACCAGTCCATGCGCCGCATCGCCTCGCGCATCACGCCGGCGTAGCCGTCGAAGAACCCTCCATTCGGGGCCTTCGTATCGAGGTAGGCCATCTCGCAGTCCGGGAGGGTGGCCTCCACCTCTCGCACGGCGTCGGCGATGTCGTCGCCCGTCAACTCGATGAAGTACGCGCTCACGACGACCATGAACGCGCTCTCGCGGCGCTCCCACCAGGCCCGAGCGAACGGGCCAATGCGGTCGGAGCACCCTTGGACGAGGTGCGCCTCCGAGACCTGGGTCCACGCCTCACGCACGTTGGGGTGCTCCGCGAGGTCGTGCATCGCGCCTTGGGCGGCGGTCTTGTACTTGCAGCCGACGCCGGAGTGCATCAGCAGGAAGGCGTCGGAGAGGGCGTGGGTGCCGACCATCACGCCGGTCATCTTGCCGAGATGCAGGCCGCGGACGGCGAAGTCTTCGAGGCCGCGTCGGTCATGGGCGGAACGCATCAGGACCCCGCAGGCGCGAGCAAGCGCGTGAGCAAGATGGTGTTGTCGACGACGCCGTCGTAGCAGGCTTCGAGCCTTCGAACCGGGAACATCGGGATGCGGGCCCGTTGCGCTTCCGACCGGGCGAAGTCGGCGAGACACGCGATCTCGAACCCGCCGTCGACAAGGACCTCGCCGAGGATCCACGGTTCGGCGAACATGTCGAACTTGAAGTGGAGGCCGCGGCGTTCGAACAACTGCCCGAACTTCTCGCGCTTGTCGGGCGGACCTTGGACGAGCAGCGTGATGTCGAAGCCGAGCTCTTCGAGCGCCGCGAGGTCGCCGGTGCCTTGGTACGCGAGCTCATCGGCGTTGTAGTTGTTGTTCATCCTGAGCCCGTACGCGAGCTTGACCCCGGCGAAACGCGCCCGGAATCCCTCGATCGCGGCCGCGGCGCCCTCGCGTGCGGGTGCGCACGCCGCTTCAAGCGCCTCGACCCGACCGATGGCCTCGCCGATCGCGGCGTAGAAGGTGTCGGTGGCGCGGAGGCCCACCGGAAGCGGCACCTCGACGAACGGCCGCGCGTCGCGCGACAGCACCCGTCCGAGCTTGGGGTAGAGGGAGCGGTCGGCGACGAACGTCGCATCCGTCGTCCGGAGCGCACGCCAATCGTCGAAGCTCGCGTTGTGAGGGAAATTGGCAAGGACCTCGACGCCTGCCCGGTCGAGCGCACCGACGTACTCGGGCAACATCCGTCCGCGCGGGTGCCAAGGGGGCAAACCGAGCAGCGCGATCGTCGGCCGCGTCGCGGGCGCGGGGGGGAGCGTGGGGGCATCGGTTCGCGCGCCGAGCGCATGGTCGAGGGCGCCGAGGGCAGCATGGCCGACCGCGCGTCGCCAACTCGGAGCCAGCGTCGGCCGGGGAGGGAGCGAGGCGAGCTGCTCGAACATCCAGTCCAACATCGCGGTCTGGGTGCCGACCTTCAGCCCGTTGGTGTGCAACGCGACCATCGGGATCGACGGATGGCGCCGCCCGACCTCGGCGACCACATCCTCGAACGTGTCGCCGATCACCTCGACCGGGCACGCCCCGAGCACGAAGATGCCTTCGGGTTGGACCTCTTCACAGACCGCGTCGAGGCAACGCCGAAGCGGCTCCGCGGTGCGTCCGGTCACGAACTCCTGCTCGGTCAGGCCGGTACAGAACAGGTTGACCATCTGGGGACCGAGGTGGCGAAAGCACCCGGCGCACTCGTCTTCGCCGTGGATCACGATCGCGAAGTGGCCGCGGATCCGCAGCAGTCCCGACGCGATGCCGGAGAGGGTGCAACAAGGCTGCCCGAGCGCGCCTTGGATGTTTCGCTCTTGGTCTTGCCAGAACGCCTCGTCTTCCGCGCGCAGGGCGACGAAGGCGGCGGGGAGGGTGGCGGGGTCGCGCTGCATGCAAGCCTCTTGGTCTCTTCACGGCCCAGCGCGGTCTCGTCAAGCGGGGGGCGCCCGCGGCGGCACTCAGGGACCGAACGCGACGTCGCACGAGGCGAGGTAGGGGTCGCATGCGCCGCTTCGGACGTTGGCGTCTTGGCAGTCGAGGTACCGAGCCAACGGCGTGCGGCACGGCCCCGCGAGGCAGGACGCCAGGGGTTGGTCCCCGCAGTCGGACGTGCAGCCCAACAGCGCGAGGCCGGGGAGCTGGCAAGTCGTTTCGCCGCACCCGAGAATGCCGCCGGCGACGCACAGACCACACGCCGACAACGCCCCTTCCCAGCAGGCGACGAGGCAGTCGCCGTCGCCGGGTGGACACGCGGAGGTGTGGCACGCGACCATCGGTTCGCACCCCTGAAACAGGGCGTACGGCAGCGTGTACGAAGCGAAGGCGAGGCACATCTCGTCGTTCGTGCCCTCGCCAAAGCGGAGGTCTCTCGGCTCCTGTTGGACCCCGTTCACCGTCGGCTGGTTGCCGGCCGAGTTGTCCCAGGTGCAGGTGACGCGCGTGGTTTCGTCGGCTTCCAGGCGAAACGGGTTCGACTCGGGGAACGCGTAGGTCATCTGCCAGTCGAAGTCCCACGCAGGGATGTCGAGCAGGCACCGTTCGGAGCCGTCGGGCCGGACGGCTTGGAGCCGTAGGGCCGTCCCGCGCGTGTGCATGTGGCCGACGGCGCTGATCACGTCGACGGCCGCGCCAAAGGCGATCTCGGCGCTCGCTGTCGCCTTCCGGTCGCCAGCGCGCACGACGAAGTCGTAGGCACCGATGCCCGCGGTCAGCACCAGGTCTCGGGGTGGTGCGTCTCGGGTCCACAGCGCAAGCGACGACGCATCGGCAGGCGCGCGTTCTCCGGCGGGCAGCGAAGTCGTGTTGTAGTGCATCTGCACGACGACGCGAGACCCGGCAGGGAGGAGCCGTGCAGAGGTGGCGGGCAGCACCTCGGGTGCTGCGCCTGGCACGTGCGCCCCGATCTGCTCGTAGGTCGCTGTCGTCCCGGACGAGAGGATGCCGCCGAAGCAGGTGTACCCGGCCACGTCGGGCGACTTCGCGTCCTCGGCCTCGACCGCAGCCACGCCGTCCGCATGGACGAGGTAGGCGATGGCGTGGTGGACGTAGGCGCGTTGGTCGGGCACGACCTCAAGCGCTCCGACGAAGGTGTCGGCCGAGAAGGCCGGTCCCATCGGCAGGCAATGGTAGTCGTCGGGAAGCGCGGGGTCGGCGATGTACGGTGCCGCGGCCGTGAGGGTCAGCGTGGCGGGACCATCGGGACGGACGACGTCGGGCGCGCCGCGCGCGACGAACGAGGCCGGGTCTCCGAGGGCATAGCCGTTGCGCGACCAGGACGTGAACGTGGCGCGGTCGACGTCGGTCAGGTCCCCGTCGTGGGCGATCGGGTGACAGTCGGTCGCGTCCGCGGGGAACGGCGGCATGCGCTGGTCGACGACCGCGTCCACGATCGCAGCGTGCCACGCGGCCGGCGGCGGTTGGGTGAGGTCGAACGGGGCAGGGCCGCCGGGGCGGTGGCAATCGACGCACGCGGTCTCGACGATCGGACGCACGTCGTTGTGCCATGTCGCGGCTTCGGGGGTCCCCGCGGGAAGGGGGCCGCCCCCGGTCGCGCAGGCCGTGGCGATCGCGGTCAGGGTCCAGATGCGGCGCATGCGACCTCCCTCCCCACGGTACCACGAGGCCCCGGCGCGCTGGGTCAGTCGTCGTGTTCACCGGCCTCGGCGTGGCCCTTGTGTCCGCCGCGACGTTCTGCAGCGATCGGGGGATCGGCCGCCAACGTCGCCCGGAGCCCGTCGATCAAGGTTTGACGCTCGTCCGCGGAGAGGTCGGCCTCGGGGTGGACCCAGACGTAGGACGCGAGCGGCATCTCGCCCTCTTGCAACACTTCGATCGCCTCTTCGGCCTCGCGCTGCGGCTGGTCCCATGTCGAGAAGTTGAGCATCTCACGCCCTTCCTTCACGTGATGTTTGACCGAGCCGTTGATCCCCGGAAGCCGATGGTACGCCCGCCACGTCGTCTCATTGGAGTGGCAGTCGTAGCAGGCGCGTCGCGCGATGGCTTCGGCCTCGGACGAGGACCATTGTACGTTTCGTGTGACCGGAGGGTTCTCCGGCAGGGAACAAGCGGCCAACAGCAAGAGGAACGGCCAGCGGGGCATGGTAGACTCCGGAACGACCATCGGGTCGTGTGGTGGGCACATACAACGGCCATGCCGTGAACGGGAGCGCGTATGTCGGCGGTGTTTGTCCTGGCCGTTGCGCTCGCGATCGATGCCTCGGCGGTGAGCGCGGGCCTCGGCGCGGGCGGTGGCGCTACGGGGCGCCTCATCGGCGTCTCGGCGGTGTTCGGCCTGTTTCAGGCTGGGATGGCGGGGCTGGGCGCGTGGGGCGGGGTGTGGCTCCTCGCGTACGCGGCCGCTTGGGACCATTGGGTCGCGTTCGGTCTGCTCGCCGCGGTCGGGGCGTCGATGTGGCGTGGCGACGATGAGGACGGCGACGGCGTCCCGGATGCCGCGGAATCTTGGCTGTCGGTGGTCGGACTCGCGGTCGCGACCAGCCTCGACGCGTTGGCGTCGGGGGTCACGTTGCCGGTGATGGCGGTCCCCCTGGTCCCGGCGTTGGCGTTGATCGGCGGGGTGACGGCGGCGCTCGCCCTTGCCGCAGGCTGGGCCGGTCGCTGGGCTGGGGCGCAGCTCGGACCGTCGATGGAACGGTTCGCCGGCGTGGTTTTGGTGGCGATGGGTCTCAAGATTCTGGTCGAGCACTTGGTGGCGGCGTGACCGCGCCCGTCGTCCCGGATCTGTCTCCCAGCTTTGCGTCGCTGCGCCTCGGGTCGGGCCATCGCTTGGCCAACCGATGGGGCGTCGCGCCGCTCACCAACCAACAGTCCCACGCCGACGGTACCCTTTCGGAGGAGGAGTTCCGCTGGTTGACGATGCGGGGAGCAGGTGGTTTTGGCCTGACGATGACCTGCGCGGCGCACGTGATGGCTGCCGGACAGGGGTTCCCCGGCCAGTTGGGCATTTGGGGGGATCACCAGCTGCCGGGGCTGATCCGGTTGGCGAGTGCGCTTCGGGCCAGCGGGACGGTGAGCCTCGTCCAACTGCATCACGCGGGCTTCAGGGCCCCTCCGACCCTGACCGGGCGTCCCCCTGTCGGTCCTTCGTCCGACGCTTCGACGGGTGCCGTAGCGTTGACGCTCGTCGAGGTCGGCGCGGTGCGGGACGCGTTCATCGCCGCGGCGGCGCGCGCGCAACGGGCGGGGTTCGACGGCGTCGAGTTGCACGGGGCGCACGGGTACTTGTTGTCGAGCTTCCTCTCTCCGGTAGAGAACCAGCGAACGGACGGCTACGGCGGTGCGCGTGCGGGACGGTGGCGGCTGCTGTTCGAGATCCTCGACGGGGTGCGTGCGGCGTGTGGGGCCGGGTTCGTCGTGGCCGTGCGGATCTCGCCGGAGCGATTCGGGTTGGACGTTGAGGAGCAGCGGGCGCTGTTTCTGGCGCTCGATGCGCGCGCGGACGTCGACCTGATCGATGTGTCGATGTGGGATGTGTTCAAGCGGCCGGAAGATCCGACGGCCGTGCACACGGATCTGCTACGGGCGTACACAACGCTGCCGCGTGGGCACAGCGCCCTCGCCGTGGCGGGCAAGGTCGCGACGCCCGCGGATGTGGCGGCGGTGCTCGCCGCGGGCGCCGACGTCGCGCTGCTCGGACGCGGGGCGATCCTGCACCACGACTACCCTCGTCGTACGGCGGTGGACGCGACGTTCCGCCCAAGAAGCCTCCCCGTCTCGGCGGGCGTGCTCGCGGCGGAGGGCCTGTCGGCGACGTTCGTCGACTACATGCGACGATGGAAGGGGTTCGTGGCCGAAGCCGAGCCGTCGCTCGATGACGAGGATCGAAGGTGATCGAGCTGGGACCACGCGGGTCGGACGCGGTGCGCTGACCTTGGATGGGACTCGGACGGGGAGCGATGCGGCACGCCTTCGGTGGCCTCGTTCGCGGCGATGCACCGCGTTCGAGGTCCACCCTCGACTCGCGGGCGTGCATCGGGAAGCGCCCCCGCGAGGGGCCGCGGACGCTCGCAACCTGTAGGCTGGGGCGAGTCCATGCGCTGGCGGACGGCGCGGCCGACCCTTACGACCGGGCTTGTCTCTGGGGGAAGCCCACGTCGCGCGACGGCACGCGACCTGTCGGCCGTGTCGTTGTGCGCGAGGATTCGGCTCCACTTGCCGACGTGGGCGGGGCGCCATCCGGCTGTACGGAGTGGCTGGGTCCGCGCCGACGACCTCAGTCGATAAAGGTGAAACCGCCGTTGCCGAGGGCCACGCGGGCGTCGTCCTCACCGAGGGTGAGGAGGATCTCTTCCCCGGGGGCGACCCGGCGGGCGTTCCGGAAGTCCGCCGCGACGAAGTCGATGGTGCCGCACTCGGCATCCACCGCCGCGGCATTCGCTTCGAACCATGCGTACAGGCAGGTGTTTTCAATGTCCTGCGACGTGCGGTCTGCGTCGGCGCGCCCAGCCTCGATGCAGGCGAGGACCTCGGGCTCCTGCCAGCCAAGGCCGAGGGCATCGTCGCGGCAGACCGAGGTGTTCACACCAGCGACCCATCCACGGACGTCGATCAGGCCGAGGTCGTCGACCGTGTAGGACGCACCGTTGATGTCGCGCAGCGTAAGGTTTTCAGCGGAGGCACCCTCCACGTAGCGCACCGTATAGGGCGACACGTAGGTGAACTGCCCGAGAAGTCCGCTGCTGCCGGTGCGGTCGGCGATGAAGTCGCCCAGCGTGGTGGACGAAGGGAGGCTCGCGAGCGTGCCGGTGGTGCCCACCACGACGACGCCGAAGCCCACGCGGTCGCGATCGACGGCTTCGATCTGGGCGCCGCCTTCCGAGTACGCGAAGAGGTAGTTGCCGAGAAGGGCATCCGACGGGGCTGCGAACACCGACACGTCAAACGACGCGGGCAGCGTGGTTCCGAGGCTGTAGGCCGGCGTGGCCGCAACGAGCACCTCGCCGGAATCGAGCCGGTTGAGCCAAAGCACGCCGACTTCGAGGCCGTCCTGTTCCGTTGCGATCTCCTCGGGGTCGGTGACGGTACCCTGCACCTGGAACAAACTCTCCACATCCGCTTCGGGTGCGGATTCGAGGCTGCCCTCCGGAGCCTGCTGGACGGGGGCGGTGCAGCCTGCGAGCGCGGCGAGCCCAAGCAGCGAAGAGCGTCGCACGAGGCGGGACGGGGAGCGGGACGGGGTGGGGACGCGTGCGAAGGTCATGGGCTGCTCCCTGTTTCGCCGTACCTACACCGCGGGGAGAGCCCGCCGCGATCGCGTGTTGTCATCCTTAGTCGCCACTTTCACGGCGTATCGCTGCTCCTGTGGCCCGCATGGGTGTCGGGCCGGCCGACGGCGCATCGCGCGACGCGCTCATCGGCTTGGACGCGCGCGCAGCGGGTAGGGTTCGACGGTGTCGATCCGCATCGGCCGCACGGGTCCTGTTGTCGAGCCGCCTCTCGCCGGTGGAGCACCGGCCCACGGACGCCGTCGGCGCGGGGCGATCCTGCACCACGACGACCCTCGTCGTACGGCGGTGGACGCGACGTTCCGCCCAAGAAGCCTCCACGTCTCGGCGGGCGTGCTCGCGGCGGAGGGCCTGTCGGCGACGTTTGTCGACGACATGCGACGATGGAAGGGGTTCGTGGCCGAAGCCGAGCCGTCGCTCGATGACGAGGGTCGAAGGTGGCACTGGGGCGTCGCCCACACCGACGTCGATCTGGACCTTGACGGGTGTGCCCGCGAGTTGTCCCGAGACGAAGACGCGGACGCCAGCGTAGCGGGCTTCCTCGCGGATGGGCTCACCAACGACGCCGGACGGGTCGAAGACCATGCCGTCCTCCGGGCAGGCCACCGCGGCGATCGCCTGGAAGACCTCGACGATGCGGTCCACCTCGGGGCTGCCGCGGCCAAGGAGGTCGAGATCCTTAACGGGCTGACGGGTTTGACCGAGGAGGAGGTGGCGTGGGCAGGAGGGGTTGACATCGGCTGGCAGACCCTCTAGATTTTTGTAGAGGTGCTTCATGGCTGCCCACAACGTCCAGATCTCCGCGGTCGTCTCGGAGGAGACGCGCGCCTTGCTCGACGAGGCTGCCGAGGCCCGCGGGCTCAAGAAGGGGCACATGATCGAGGAGGCGCTGATGCACTACCTGCACGCGCTGCGGGAGCTGCCGAGCGACGTGATCATCCCGAGCCGCCTCGTGCTGACTGGGACCTCGGGACGTGAGGTGGTCGATCAGGTGCTCCATCCGCGCGAGCCCACGGACGCCATGAAGGCGCTGATGGCCGGGGAGGACGGGGACGATGTCCCCACCTGACGGCCTCGTCGTCCGGCCGCTCGAGCCCTCGGACGACCGCTCGGCCTTCCGCTCGGGCAATATCGACCTCGACCGCTTCTTCCAGCGCCACGCCGGGCAGAACCAGTTCCGGCACCACATCGGGACCACCTGGGTCGCGGTGGCCGAGGCGCGCATCCTCGGCTTCGCGACGGTCAGCGCCGCCCACCTCGAGGTGGGGGAGCTCCCCACGGCGCTCCGTCGGAAGCTGCCGGCCTACCCGCTGCCCGTGCTGCGCCTCGCGCGGCTGGCCGTCTCGGAGGAGGCGAAGGGCCAGGGAATTGGCCGTGTGCTGCTGCGAGCCGTCTTCACCCTGGCGTGGCGCATGGCCGACGAACTCGGCTGCGTCGGCGTCGTCGTAGATGCCAAGCCGGAGGCGGTGGGCTTTTACGAGCGCCTCGGATTCAGCCCGCTCACGCACGCCAAAGGCGGGCTGGGGGACCGGCCTGAGCCGATGGCGATGTTCCTGGAGCTGGGGGCGATTCCACGTCTCGGCGGTCCAACGAGGGAGGGCCGAAGTTGACTCCGCGGCTGTGCTGGGCGGCTTTGGTCTTCGGGCTTGCCGCTTGCTCCCACCGGCGTGGTGTCGGTGTTGACGATCTGGAGAGTACGCTGGCGTTCATCCAGGATGTGCACCCGAACCCGTCTGAGGTCGACCTGGAGGCGGCTCGGGCGGCGATGGGCGCTGAGGCGGGCCAGCGAGACCCTGCTGCTCCCCCGTCGTTCGCGATGCGGGTACGAGGCGCCACGCTCACCACAGGCGCGCTCGGTGATGCCCATGTCGTCGTCGGTACGCCACCGCGCAGTTGACGGGATCGTGCCGGTGCTCCCCATGCTGCTGGGAGGCCGCGTGATCGTGGACGCCGTCGGCCACGACCTGCCGAGAGGCACTGTGCTGCGGTCCATCGAAGGCCGCCCCGCCGCTGCCTGGCTCGACCACTTGGCCAAGATGGCCTCGGTCGACGGAGGCCGGGACGACGTGAGGCGCGCGCGCCGGCGCAGAGCGCATCGCCGCCTGAGCCGCGCACCATGGTACAGAGCCTCATGAAGGCAGGATGACAGAGCAAGACGCACAGGCGACGACCGGACGGTGGATGGACGAGGCCGGCGTGCTGCCGGGGATGCGCGTGCTCGACGTCGGCTGCGGCCCCGGTGCCGTGACGGCGCTGCTGCTGGGGCGTGTGGGCCCCGAGGGCCGGGTGGTCGGCATCGACCGCGCGCCCCAGCTTCTCGAGCTCGCTGCGGCCCGCAACCCGGACCCGCGCGCGAGCTTCGTGTGTGCCGACATGGACGCCACGCTCCCCGAGTTCGGCACGTTCGACGCCGTGGTCGGACGGCGCGTCCTGATGTACTTGAAGGAACCGGCGGCTACGATCGAGCGGATCGTCTCGCACATGCGGCCGGGTGGTCTCGTCTTCTTCCAGGAGCTGGTGATCGACACCGTGCCGACCGGGCTCCGCCTTCACGATGCGCTGCGTGACGCGCTCGTCGGGATGCTCGCAAGCGAGGGCGCGTCGTGGACCACCGGGCGCGCGCTCCCCGGGCTCTTTCGGCGCGCAGGGTTGGCTGCACCGGTGATGCGTGCTGAAATCGGCGTCGCCGCGCCCGGCCAGCCGGATACCCTCGCTGTTCGTGTCCAGATGCTGAAGGAGAGGTTCGTCGCTGCCGGAGCCTCGGCTGAGCTGCTCGACACGGACACTCTGGACCAGCGGCTCCGCGAGGAGCGGCTGACCACCCGGCTGCCCTGGATGTCGGAGATGGCCGTGGCGGCGTGGACGCGGGTCGGCGGGTGATGACTGGACTCGAACCCATAGCGCGGGATTCAACCTTGCTCTCGCTCTTTGGCCGCAAGCGCACCGCGCCCATTGAACCCCGAAAAACCAGGAAGGCCCGCCGAATCTCTCGATTCTGACGGGCCTTCACATCAATGGTCGGGCTGGGTCAATGAGACGATTTCAGAACTGGCTGGCGGGGTTGACGGAGGAGGATGTGGGGTGGGCGCGGCCCAAGGCGTCGTCGGCCCAGGCACGCCGCGCACGGCGTTGCTTGCTCGCCACCATGCAAGCACTTTCGTTTGTTGCGAATCATCGGGACGTCGGCTAGGTTCCCCTTCGGAGGGATGGTCCCATGCTCGGTCACGATCTTGTCGTACCCACTGAAGCGCTCTCCAGAGACGCAGAGGCCGTTGTCCGTGCGCTGCGCGACGCGCGCCGCGCAGGCGACCACGGCGTCGTCCGTGTCCACGCGTCCAGCGACGCGCCGGAGACGGCCGTCACCCTCCCCGACGACGCCCTTGGCCTGCTTCTACTTATCCTGGCTCACTTCGCGGACGGCGACGCTGTCACGGTTGTGCCCGTTCACGCCGAGCTCACCACCCAACAGGCCGCCGACATCCTGAACGTCTCTCGGCCCTGGCTAGTAAAGCTCCTTGATGACGGCGTCATCCCGTGCCGAAAGGTCGGTACTCACCGACGGGTCCCCCTCCGTGACCTGCTTGCCTACCGGGACGAAAAGAGCGCTCAGCAACAGGCTGCCCTCGACGAGTTGACGCGCGAGGCACAAGACATGGGTCTCTACGGCTAAGCCATGTCACGCGTCGTCGTCCTTGATGCCTGCGTTCTATACCCGGCGGCGCTTCGCGACCTCCTGGTTCGGCTCGCCGTCGCAGGTGGGTTCCGCGCGCTTTGGTCGGAACGAATCCTCGACGAGGCGTTCGTGAGCCTGGCCGAGGACAGGCCGGGACTGGATCCGGTCCGGCTGTTGCGCACGCGAGCGCTGATGACTGGCGCAATTCCGGAGGCCATGATCCGTCTCACTGAGGCGGAGCTTCCGGTGGCTACCCTGCCAGATGCCGACGACCGACACGTGGTGGTGGCGGCCCAGCTCGGGATGGCCAACGCGATCGTCACATTCAACCTACGCGACTTTCCTGATTCAGCGCTGGCGCCGTTGGGCCTCAAGGCCGTTCATCCCGACGACTTCGCGCTGGACTGCTTTGTTCGGACCCCCAATGTGGTCCGAAGGGTGCTGCACGGCCAAGCCGCCCAGTTGACCCGGCCCGTGTCTACGGTCAACCAACTGCTGGACCATCTTGAACGGGCGGGGCTCGTCAAGTTCGCTGCTGCATGCCGATCAGGCGATCATCCTGGCGCCTGACCCGAAGGCCGGTACAGGGTCTGCAGATGGTTAGCGCAGGCGAGGCCAGACCAAGCCCGCGAGTAGAGTGAACCACTGTAGAACTCAGAGAGATATGGTTGAAGCATGATAATCTGACTCGCTGATGATCGCGCGAGGCGTCATCCCGGCGAGAACGATGGTTCGTCGCCGTCCACGGGTCCGGCTGGGTCAATGAAACGATTTCAGAACTGGCTGGCGGGGTTGACGGAGGAGGACGTGGGCTGGGTGAGGCCCAACCAACGCGCCGATCCCCTGCCGGAGCGTATTCGTTCACCCGCGACCACCGCCCGTTGACAAAACCATGGTCCACCTGCATATACGGCATACACACCGTCGCATGCGCTGGTTGCGACCCAGGGTAGTCTCCGGTATCATGATCACCGCGGAGGCCTCCATGACGCGCAGGTTGCGAGTGATTGCCGTCGCGGCCCTTATCGGGGGGGGGGCTCGCGCCCAAACGGTGGACACGGGCGAGCCCGAGGACACCAGCGCGCCCCTACCCGTCGAACCGACCCCACCCGAGCTCCTGATCGAGGCCTTCGCCAACCATGACGACGGCCCGGTGCCGGCGCTGATGTTCGCCCCGACCTGGTTCGGACCGCCGGGGCCTGGCCTGGAGCCGCCGCCCGACCGCTTCTGGGTCCGCGATCCCTACGGTGGCGCCACAAACCTCGTCTTCCGGACGGAGTCCTTCGAGACCACCGGCCCAGGCGGATGGGCGTTTCGCGCGCGTCGGGTGGACGACCTCCTCGACACCTTCGTGCTCACCAACGTCGGCGGGACCCTCTCGGGCTACCTCGAGACCGAGAGGCGACGGTGGGCGGTGCGTGTCGTTGAGGGCGAGCTCACCTTGCTCCCGCAGGGCGATCCGGACCTGACGGACGAACCGCTCGCCAACTCGGACATCCCCGAGTCGGACGCGACCTGTCCGCCGCAAGACACGCCCGAGGCGACCCCAGAAGGCGTCGGCTACGTCGTCATTCCGCCCGATCACAACAACGCCGTTGTGATCGATCTGCTGGTCGTGTACTCACAGGACAGCTTCGGCGCGTCGAACGATCCGAACACGCCGGGCCGTGAGAGCTTCTTCTCCGCGGCCGAAATCACGGCCGCCGCCGTGACGGGAGCGAGCTATATCGACGCCGCGTTCGCGACGAACAACATTCCGCTCGGGGTGAGGGTGTTGGCCGTCGCGGAGCTACCGGGGTGGGTGCACAACCTCGACATGCGAGAGACCCTGGCGCAGCTCGCCGACCCCGACGATGGGGTTGCGGACGCGGCATGGGAGATCAGAGAACAGGTCGGCGCGGACATCGTAGTGGGGTTGATCCGGCATGGTTCTGGCACTTCGCGCAAGCCCCCTATCACCGCGACGACGCCTGCGGAGTCCCTCAATCCGGAGGCTGTACCATTCTTTTCAGAGGCCCTCGGCCGCAACTGGGCGCCTACGTTGGTGCTTCGAGCCCAGCGCGACTTCGTCGAGTGCGCGCTTCGTCACGAATTCGGTCACGTGCTCGGCGCGGGCCACTCATGGGACGAGGTGGACGACCTCAGCACGCCTGACCCTGGCGGAACCTGTTACGTCGATCTGGATTCGGCCTGTGGCTACGCCGTCCGCGCGGGCACACAGTGTGCCGCCAACAGCGGCCCCCCCGGCTGTCCAGTCGACCCCAACGAGCCCGTGGCCTGTTTCGACGTCGAACCGTTCAAGGACATCATGGCGTACGGCACGGAGCCGACCATGAACTTCTACTCGGACGCCTCGTTGCTCCATGGCGAGCAGCTCAGCAACCCACCTGCGTGCGGCGATCGGGTGGGTGTTCCTGGTGGGTCTCTGATGGAGCATCCGGCAACGCACAAGAAGGCCGATATCGCGACGATGTTCCGCAACTGGGGCCCCTTCATCGCCGGCTATCGCGACCCCGTGATGACCGGTGGCGCAGCCACAATCACCTCCCACCCCGAGCACACGCCCCTGCCTCCCGGCGTCCAGACCCTCGACTGGGAGCGCCCTCCTGGCGCCGACGCCTACCGCCTCGAGTTCTTCCGCGACGGCGGCGAGCGCTACCTCACCTCACCCCTGCTCGGCCCGATGGAGCTGTACGCCGTCGACCTCCCAGCCGAGGCCCTGTGGGTGATCCGCTTGTGGACCCGCACCGCGTCGCTCACCGGGATGACCTGGTCGTGGACCGAGCGGCGGCTGTCGTCGGGCGTGGCGCCCTGTGGGGCCGAGCTCCCCGGCGTGGTGCCGCCCCAGGTCCAACACACGACCGCGTCATGCACGCACCTCACCACGGCCGGCGCCTACACATACTGCCAACGCACCGCTCTGGGCGCGCTCCGCTGTGACGTGGAGGGCCCTGGCAACGGCCCCACGAGCAGCACGCTCCTGGGCCTCGCCGAGCACGACGGACCCTGGACGGCGGCCTACTTCGGAACCGGCCAGAACAACCTCCCGTTCTGCTGCTTGATGGCCGACCCGCGGCATGAGGTCACGTCGTTCTCGCTGATCGGCTCCGAGGCGACCGATCTGGTCGACGTCAACTTGCTGGAGGGATGGAGCTCCCCGCCGGGCGGCATCATCACCGTACAGCTCATGGGCGGCGCCGATGGCGCCACCTTGCGCAACCACGACGCCATCACCCTCATCTCCAAAGGCGGACGCGGCGTCGACACCCAGTTCGGCTTGGACGGCCCCCAAGTGATCGTGGGCGGCAAGGAGAACGACATCAGCTCCGGCGGCGACGGGCCCGACATCGTCGTGGCGGACTACGGCGTGGACAGCGTCGGGGGAGGTGGTGGCGTAGACTACCTATGCTCCGCGACGATGGGCTCCGTGCTGCAGGGCGCGAACCTGGGCGAGACTGACGCGGTGAACGTGCTGTACTACCTGCCTGGCTTGGCTGGCCTGCCTCCGGCGGGCACGTCCGCGGGGGCCCTGGTGTCGAGCTGCAACCGAACCGCTGACTATGGCACCTGGGGTGGATGCACCCACCACACCATGGCCGCACCCCCTACGGCGTGCGCGCCGTACCTGCCATGACCCTCATCTTTCTGGTGCTCGTCGCGTGCCGAGGCGCGTTCGACGACCCGGACCCTCTCCACACGGCCTCGGACGACACCCGCTCAGAGGACACTCCGCCCGAGGACACTCCGGTCGGGGACACCGACGAGACGGTGGCCGTCGAAGACACGCCCGCCGAGGATACGGGCATTCTTCTAGAATTATATCCGGGGTTTCGCGAGACGCGCATCACGCGGATGATCTACGACGGGTCGATCTGCGCTTCGACGCGCCGGTATGGGCTCCAGTGTTGGGGAGAGACTTGCGAAGGTGACCTGGGGTGTTGGAGCTTCGATCGAATGGTCGAGTCAGAGGACGGGCCACTGGGACAGGGAATGTCCATCGTCGAGTTGGACAGCCTACTTCTGTTATTCATGTATTACGATGATGGAGTTGATTTCCGCCCAGTACTGCCCGTCCCGTGGCGTTTGCCGCGAGACTATGTCGACACCGATCGCGGCACGGCGGCCTACGTGTCTCGCGACCACATGCTGCTGAGCCCGGCTACGCACCTCGTGCGCGATGGCTTTGAGGGGATCGACGATTTTGTCGCCGTCGAGTCAGGGTCGTTTCTGTGTGGCTGGCGCGCAGATCGGTCCGTTGTTTGCAACGCCACTGCGCCCGATCACAACGCCTGGTACGAGTCTCGCCACTGGAAGGACATCTTCCCCGACAACGACGTGCTGTGCGGCGTCACCGAGCACGACGAGCTCTTATGTCAGAGCCTCGATCCCGTGCCGTTCTTCTCCATCCCGCCGGGGACCTTTGTTCACTCTGCTAGTGCTGAGGGCAGCGGCGCCTGTTGGATCGGTCGCGACGATCGTCGTGTCCACTGCGTCGGTACACCCAGCATGCAACAGGGCATCCCTTCCGACACGGACTTCGAGCGTGTCTTCGTCGCCTCCGCCTTCAACGCGTGCGCGATGCGCGCGGATGATTCGGTGGTGTGCTGGGGCATACCCAATACGTTGGTCACTGAGGTCCCCACGATCGAACAGATGGCCGCCCGGCGCCAGGCTTGGCTCGACGCCCAGGCGGCGCTTCAGCCCTGATGCACCCACGCGCACTTGCGGTGGCGTCGTCGATCGAGGAGGCGAGGCGAGGTAGCCTTGCGCGGGTCCGGGCGCCGTACGCAGCTTTGGTCCGCTTCAGAACCGAAGCGACCATCCTTGAGCCTGCATACTTGGCCAACTCGTTACGGCCGAGCGATTCGCCTGGGTAGATGCCTATAGAACTTTCTGGATCGACGCCGGGG
The DNA here is from genome assembly GCA_040382435.1 of Alphaproteobacteria bacterium. Taxonomy (GTDB): domain Bacteria; phylum Myxococcota_A; class UBA796; order UBA796; genus JBEIFN01. The sequence continues at coordinate 12,132 of JBEIFN010000004.1, read as the reverse complement.
CGGGCTGGGACGAGGAGAAGACGGCGGAGTTCTTGCGGATGGTTCAGGGAGCTGAGTCATGAAGAGGAGCCATGCCGGGGTCACCTATGTCTCCTGGCCGGAGTCGGACAACCGCGAGGGGTGGACGGCGGTGGCGTTGTACAAGGACGACGCCACACACCCCGTCATGCGCGTGGTCTTCTGGGACGCTGTGGGTCAGTTCGTTCTCGAGTCGGTCGCTGGCGAAGTGCCTCTGGTCGTCGTCGAGGCGCTCATCGAGGAGGCGAAAGCCCAGATCCAGGTGGGGTAGTCCTTTCCGACGATCGGCACCTTGCATGAATGTTCAGCTTGACTTAACATTCTCGCATGTCAGCGCCCGACTGGACGACCCTGTTTGCCCTCGCCGCCGCCCAGGACGGCCACTTCACCACGACCCAGGCGGCCGAGGCTGGGTACTCACGCCCCCTGCTCGACCACCACGTCAAGGCCGGCCGCTTTCTACGTGTTCAGCGCGGCATCTACCGCCTGCGCGACTTCCCCTCCGCCGACCACGAGGATCTGGTCGTCGCTTGGCTGTGGAGCGACGAGCAAGGCGTGGTCTCGCACGAGACCGCGCTGCTCCTCCACGGCCTGTCCGATGCGCTCCCCGCTCGCGTCGATCTCACGGTGCCTGCGTCGTGGCGCGCCCGTCGCCTCAAGGTGCCCGCCACCATGCGCTTGCACCACGCGGACATCCCGGAGGCCGACCGGGCCTGGAGCGGTCCAGTCCCCGTGACCACACCGCTGCGGACTCTGGTGGACTGCGTCGCGGACCATGTCCAGCCCGACCTCGTCGACCAGGCAGTGCGTGATGGCCTGCGTCGAGGCCTGTTCACCGAGCGCGAACTCGAAGTCACAGGGGTCTCCGCGTGACGCGCACCTACGCCACGCCACTGGCCTTCAAGGCAGCGCTGGAGGCCCGCATCGCCGAGCGGTCACGCGCAGCGGGACGAACGATGAACCGCGTTCGGCAGCTCCTCGTGATGGAGCGCTTCCTCGTGCGGGTGTTCGACAGGCTCGACGGGGTCGTCCTGAAGGGCGGGCTGGTGATGGAGCTTCGCCTCGAACGAGCCCGCACGACGCGCGACGTCGACCTGCGGGTGACCGTCGACGAAGCCGGCCTCCTCGATCGGCTCCGCGACGCCGCGCGGCTCTCGCTGGGTGACCACCTCGCCTTCGAGGTCGAGCGGGACGCGGACCACCCGACGATCGAGGCCGACGGTCTGCGCTACGAGGGTCAGCGGTTCCGCGTGACGGCGACCCTCGCGGGCCGTCGCTACGGGGATGTGTTCGGCGTCGATGTCGCCATCGGCGAGCCCATCGTCGGATCACCGCAACCGATCGAAGGCAACGACCTGCTCACGTTCGTCGGCGTCCCGGTGCCCATGTTCTGGGCCTACCCAGTGGCGACGCACGTTGCCGAGAAGCTGCACGCCTACACCCTGCCTCGGCCACGGCCCAATTCGAGGGTGAAGGACCTGCCCGATCTCGCCCTGCTGGCGACCGTGGCGGACCTCGACAGCGTCGCGCTCCGTATCGCCATCGGCGAGTCGTTCACACAACGGGGGACGCACGCGGTCCCTCCCTCGCTGCCCGATCCGGCGCGCTCCTGGGAGCCCGTGTACGCGAGGATGGCCGCCAGCGACGATCTTCCATGGCGCACGCTCGATGATCTCGTGCTGGCCGTCCGTGCCTTCCTCGATCCGGTGCTCGCTGGCACCGAAGGTCGCTGGGATCCGCAGGCGTGGAGGTGGCAAGGTGGGCTGGCCGGACCCGGTCCCAACAGTGACGGTTGAAGCTGGGTCGTAGCGTCCGACATCGCGCCGCTCCCGCATCGTTCGAACCCGAGAAACGAGGAACGCCCGATGGAGTTCGCGACTCCACCGGGCGTTCGACGAATGGTCGGGGCGGCGTGATTCGAACACGCGACCCTCTGCTCCCAAAGCAGATGCGCTACCAGGCTGCGCTACGCCCCGATGGCAGGGGGATTAACGTCGCCAGCCCGCGCGGTCCATCCCAAGGGCTGCGGGTCGACGATGTCGGGGATACCGTCTTGAGCGTGGAGGCGACGATGCGCGCTTGGGTCACGGTGGGTTTGCTCGGTTTCCTTGGGAGCTCGGCCTTCGCGGGCATCGACCCGGCCTGCCTCGGCGTGGCGCAACCTGCGGACTACGACGAACAGACCCAGGGCGACTTTCAGGCGAACTACTTCGCGCTCGCCTCGAGCTTCTCGGCGCTGCACGCGCCGATCCCGCACGAGCCCGGGCACGGGGCGATCGGCATCGACGCGCGCGTCATGCCGCCGCTGTCGTGCGAGCGGCGTTTCGTCCTCAACTGGACCAAGACAGAGCAGACCAACAAGTCGCCGTTGATCCCCACCATCCGGGCGAGCTTCGCGTTCCCGGCGATCGCCAAGATCGTCGTGCCGTACGCGGGCGTGGGCATCTTGCCTCCGGTGCCGCTGCCGGATCCGGAGAACCCCAAGGGTGCTCTCCCCGCTTGTGATGGCAAGACCCCATTGACGCAGTGCAAGCGGTCGTCGCGCAACCTTGTGCTGGGTGGCGAGGTGGGCGTGGGCGTCCATGCGCATGCGCACGTCGACGTCGGCGTGCGCGCACACGCCACGACGATGCGGACGTATGGCGACATCGCGACCGCGTTCGATGAGGCCGCGGAGCCGAGTATCGAAGACATCTACAACGCCAGCACGTGGGGCATCGGCGCGCAGATCGGGTCTCCTTGGGAGATCGCAGGCCAGAAGCTCACGCCCTACGTCGGCGTGGGCTACCTCGACGCCTCGACCTTCTTCTTCGTCGGGGATGACAACTACCCGGCGATCAACCTTCACCCTTACGCCGGTCCCGAGGTATCGGTCGGCCTCGACGGCCTGTTCGTCAACCACCTTCGACTCGCCGGCGAGTTCTACGCGGCGCCGGGCGGCAGCAGCCTGCCCGATGCGTCCGCGACGAAGTTGGAAGGCTACGGCCGGTACGGTCAGATCTACACGGCTCGCGCGCGGATCGCCTACGAGTTCTGAGCGATCAGGCCGGCGCGCGCGAGCAAGCCGGGGAGCGCAGACGCAGCGCGCCCCCGGTGGCTGGTCGCGTGCTTCTCTGCCGATGTGAGCTCGGCGAAGGTTCGCTCGCCGAAGCCATCGGGGATGAACAGCGGATCGTAGCCAAAGCCGCCCGCACCGTGCGTCTCGGCGGCGATGCGTCCGGGACACTCGCCTCGGACGTAGCCCTCGAACTCGGCGGTCACCAGCGCGAGGACACACACGAACGCCGCCCGTCGGTCCTCGACGCCATCGAGTCGGCGCAGCAGCAGCGCGTTGTTCGCGGCGCTCGTCCCTTCCGAACTGTAGCGCTTGCTGTGGACGCCCGGTGCGCCGCCGAGTGCTCCGACGCACAGGCCGCTGTCATCGGCCAGCGCGGGCAGTCCGGTCGCAGCGTGCGCGGCGCGGGCCTTGATCAGCGCGTTGGCTTCGAACGTGTCCCCGTCCTCGATGGGGTCGGGGATCTCGGGCCGATCCGCGAGCGTCAGCACCTGCCAAGAGGAAGGAAGAATCTCGCGAAACTCGTCGACCTTGTGTTCGTTGTGCGTGGCGAGGACAACTTTTATCATGTTGTTTTCCGAATTTGTCGTTGTCGTCATGGCAGGCTGGGGCCTGCGTTTTACATGGTGGAGACATCGCGGGTCCGTGTCGGTGCGCGGAGGAGAGGTAGCATGTTGCGTCAACAGATCTACGAGCGAGTTGCAAACCTTCAGGCGGAGCTCGCGGCGCTGATGCGACTGCTCGCGGAGTTCGGTGAGGTCGTTCCGGCCCCGGCGGCGTCGGTGTCGCCGCCTCCGGCCGAGGTCCCAGTGTCGCCGCCATCCAGCCCGCAGGCGTTGGCCCCGGGAGCGGAACGTCACCCGTCCGCTTCGGGCCGTCTCTCCACCAAACAGGCGGCTGGCGTCAAGCTGCGCTGGCGGTACCTCCCGGGCACTTGGTACCGGATCTGTGGGCCGAGCCCCTTCCGTGCGGGCAACCATGCCAACCTATTCCAACGCATGAAGGATCTCTACGGCGACAAGCCGTGGCCACGTGAGCGCTTGGTCGAGGCGTTCTTGACGTTGAAGGCGTCAGGTCAGTTTGACACGATCCAGGATGATGACACGGCGTTGCTTCAGTTCATGCGTCTTGCCGGTCCGCTCAAGGGTTCCGTCGAGATGTCGCAGCCAGACTTCGACGAGTCCGAGGCTCCGGTGGTCGCAGCCCCCCCGCGCGCCGTCACGCGTCGTCGCCCGGCTGCCGCGGCCGAAGCACTCCCACCCGAGCCGGGCGACGGCATGCTCCGGCTCGTCGGCGAGTCGCCCTTCCGCGACGGCAGCATCTACGCGTTGGTGTGGGGACGCCTCGGCGGCGGGGCGTTCTCGCGGGAGCAAGCGGTGGCAGCGGTGGAGTCGCTCGTGCGTGAGGGTGCGCTGGAGACGTCGCGCAAGGCCGAGGTGGTGGTGCGGGACTTCCTGGGTCGGCTCCAAGAGCGGGGTCACCTGGCGCGCTAGCCGGACGATTTCTGTCCGGCCCGGCGCGACCCGCCGCCGCGAATGAGGCCAACAAGGTACCTTATATCTTGCTATACCGAGCGCATCTCGGCTCCGGAGAGGGGCGGGCCTCGACAGCAGGTCGAACAGAACGTATGTTCACCCCTGCGGGGTGGAGATGGAGACGCTCGACGCGCTGCGTGCGCGCATTCGATCGATCGAGGGTAGGGGCGAGGCGGCGGTGTCTGCACGACGGGTCGTCTCGACGGGCGTGGCGGCCTGGGACGCGGCGTGGGGTGGGCTGCCCAGCCCAGGTGCCACCGAGATCGTCGGGCCGTTGGGCGCAGGGCGTGCGGGCTTGCTCGCGGCGCTCGCCCGGAGCGCTTCGGGGACGGTCGCGTGGGTCGAGGAGGAGCGATCGCTGTACCCTCCGGCCCTCGCCGCCGTTGGCGTGTGTCTCTCGCGCGTGGCGTGGGTGCGCGCCCCGCTCACTGGGGTGCAGCTCGCGGTGGAGCAGGTCGTCGCGTCGGGCTGCTTCTCCTTGGTGCTGGTCGATCTGCCGCGCGTGCCTGCCGGCGCTTGGTCGCATTGGGGACGCGCGGTCCTTCGAGGGGCCACCGCGTTGGTCGTCGCCACGGAGCGCACGGTCTCGGATCCCGCGGTCGCGCTGCGCCTCTCGCTGTCGTCGGGTCAGATCACGGTCGTTCGCGCCCGTGATGGGCGGTTGGGGCGCACGGCGCCGCTCGCCGCGGGTCTGGCGGCGTGAACCAGCTCGGACTCGCCATGCCGGTGGAGGTTCGCGCCTCGCCACGTTGGCTCGCGGTCGCGCTCCCCGGATTTCGGCTTGAGCGGCTCGGCTGGGCAGACGACGAGCCCGTGGGGTTGATCGGGCTGTCGCGCAACGCGACCCGCGTGCTCGCGCTCACCCCGGCGGCCGAGGCGCTTGGGTGGCGAGAGGGCATGATCGCCGCCGAAGCGAGGGCGCTCGCCGCCGAGGGGGTGTTGATGCCCCTCGACGAGGCGGCCGAGGCCGACGATCGTCTGGCGTTGGTCCGCGCCCTGCGTGACGAGGCGGACCACGTCGAGATCGTCGGCGACTGCACGCTGTTGTTGGAGCGTCGGCGGGCAGGAGGAGAGGCCGCGTGGCGTACGGCCGTCGAGGAGCGTCTTCGTCGCTTCGGGCACCGACTTCGCGCGGTCGTGGCCGCAGATCCCGACGTCGCGACCGCGCTCGCCACGTGGGGTGACCGTTCGGGTGAGGTCTCTCCCGGGCAGGAGGCGTCGTGGTTGGCGCCGCTTCCGGTCACGGCGCTCGGTCCTCCAGAGCGGGTGGTCGATGCGCTGATCGGGCTGGGCATCACGACGCTCGGCGCCTGGGCGCGGCTGGATCACGCATCGGTCGCAGGCCGGTGGGGACCGGACGCGGCCCGGCTGCACGCGCTGGCGCGAGGGGAGGTGCGGGCCGTGGCCTCGCCCCGTCCTGCGCCCGCGGATCCGTTGCAAGTGACGCGGCACGCCGAAGAGCCGGCGGAGACGGTCGAGGCGATCACCGCCTTGGTCGCCGACGCGATGCGCGCCGTCGGCGCAGGTCTTTGCGCACAAGGGCTGGCATCATCGCGCTACCTCGTGACGTTGACGTTGGAGGGGCACACGCGTGGGCCTTGCGCCCCGGTGCGGCTCACCCTCGACGCTGCGCGTCCTACCGCCGATCCGGAGGCACTCTCGCGGTGGGTGCGGCTGCGTTTGGAACGCTTGCGAACCGAAGCGCCCGTTACGTCGGTGCGCGTCCGCGCCGAATCGCCGGTGCCACAGCGCGCGCAGGCCACCGATCTTTGGGACCGGCGCGAAGACCCCGAGGCGTGGGCCGCGTTGTCGGCGAGGCTGGAAGCCGTGCTCGGACCCGGCTGTCTCGTGCGTGCGGCCACCCTCCCGGCGTGGGAACCCGAGCAGGCTTGGAGCGAGGCCGCGTGGCTCGGCGGTGTCCCCGTGGGGGTGTCGTCGTTCGAGGCGCTGGCCGCGGCCGACGCAGACGATCCGGTGGCGTGGCAAGAGGGCGCCTTGTGGCAGCGCACGCGCCCACGGCCCGAGCGGTTGTGGCCTGTCCCTCGTCCCCTCCATGTCGAGACCGATGGCGCAGGGCAGCCTGTCCGATGGCGGCGTGCAGAGGGCTGGCTCGATGTGCGCAGCGAAGGGGCGCCGGAGATCCTCGAAGGTCCTTGGTGGCGTGCTTCTGGTGCGTTCGAACGCGTGTATCGGGTCGTCGTCGACGGTCAGGGGACCCGACGTTGGTGGTTCGAGGAGCGTCGTGCGTGGTTCGAACACGGCGTCTTCGACGGCCTGGACGCACCGGGGGACCGCAAGGTCTCAGCCGCGAGGTTCGACCACACGGGCGAACAAGATGGCGCCGAGCGGCCAGAAGATCGCGTTGAACGCTAATAGGAGCAACATCCAGTCGTCGGCTTGATCCATCGGGTCGCCCTCGAACCACACCGCGGTCGCGCGTCCCGCCGCGAGGAGGACGGGCACGACGGTCGGGAGGTAGAGCATCGGCAGCAGATGGCTCGCGCCACGCGCTTGCGCCGTGATCCCCGCGACGATCGTCCCGGGTGCGGCCAAGCCGGTGCAGCCGAGGGTGAGCAGGGCCGCGAGCACCCACGGCGCTCCGCGCGTGGGTGGGTCGTACAGCGCGATGACCAACGGCGCGAGACAGGCACCGACGCTGACGAGGAGGATCGCATTGGCTGTGGCCTTTCCGAGGAAGATCGCCGCGGGTCGAACGGGTGCGAGCACCATGCCTTCCAAGGCACCGTGTTCGAGCTCGACGTGGAACGACTGGTCGAGCGAGCGCGCCGAGGCGAGCAAGATGCCGAGCCACAGGCTGCCGCCAGCGAGCTGACGGAGCAGCGGCGTCTCGGGCACGGAGAACGCGAACAGGAGCAGGATCGCGAGCGCGAAGAAGAACAGTCCGACCAAGCGCGCCCGGTGACGCCACTCGATCAGCAGCTCCTTGCGGGCCACGCGCGCAGCTTCGAGGAGCAGGGTCATGGCAACGCCCCCCGCGGCGCGTCGGCGGCCGCACCCCGCCATGCGACCTGGCCGTCGTCGAGGACCAAGGCGGTGTCGCAATGGCGCGCGCCGAGGTCGGGGAGATGGGTGCAGACGATCGTCAACGCGCCTTGGGCGCGGACTTCGTCGATCACGTCGGAGACGAGCGCGCGCCCCTCGGCGTCGAGGTTGGTGAACGGCTCGTCGAACAGTGCGAGGCGAGGGCGCTTGAGCAGCATCACCGCGAGCGCGAGGCGACGCTTCATCCCTGCGGAGAAGGCGCGCGCGGGGCGGTCGCCCGTGTCGGCGAGCCCCACGCGCGCGAGGCGTGCGTCGAGGTCGTCGGCCACGCCAACCAGTCCGGCCCACGTCGCGAGGTTGTCGCGGGCGGACAGGTCGTCCCACAGCCGGGTCGCGTGGCCGAACATGGCGACCTGCGGGCGTAAGGTGGCGCGGTCCTGCCACAGCGGTCTGCCGTCGAGCCTGACGCTGCCGTGGTCGTAGGGGATCGCCGTGGAGAGGCAGCGCAGCAGCGTCGTCTTCCCGGATCCGTTGTGACCGAGGAGCAACAGCGAGCCGCCTTCGGGCACCTCGAAGCTGACGTGCGCGAGCGCCCAGCGCGGACCGAACCGCACCGCCAGCTCCTCGACCACGAGTCCTCGCATTCCGGCTCCGTGGGGCATCGCCCCGGGGTCAGGTCAACGCCCGATCGCGTCGGCGTGGGCGGCGCGGACGCCGGGGTGGATGGCGTACAAGCCCGTGAGCGACGCCGTCGCGAGCACGTGGCTTCGCAACGCCGCGAGCGCCTTGGGTCCGTCGAACGAGCCGTGCATGCCGAGCTGGGCGACGTTGAGGGCGTAGAGCGTGAACACGTAGGCGTGCATCCGTTGGTCGTTCCAAGGCGGGCCGGGGCCGTCGTAGCCGTAGTACTGGCCCTTCATCGGCCCCGCTTCGCCGGCGAACCAACTTGTGTAGTCGTTGATGCCCACGAGCCCGGGCCGGATGGCCTCCTGGGACTTGCCGCCCGTGGTGACGCCGTCGCTGTGCGCTGCCTCGGCGAGCTCGCGCACGTCGGCGGGGAGATCGAGCACGACCCAATGAAAGAACGGCGCCCGCGGTAGGTCGACCGAGACCTCGCGTCCTGGCTGGTTGACATCGGTGCCGACGCTCGGCGCTTCAGGGTCGACGGCGATCAACGCGAACGAACGGGTGCCCTCGGGGACATCTCCCCATTGCAGGTGTGGGCTGCGGTTCCCCGCGAAGGTGAACCTTGACACGGGATCGCCCTTGCCGAGCGCGGTGCGCTCCGGCAGAAACCCGTAGGGCGCGAAGGTGTCTGAGCGCAGCCACATGGCGACCTCCCGTCCACTCCTACCCACGTGGAGGCCGTCCCGCATGCCTGAGCTTCCCGAGGTCGAGATCGCGCGCCGCAACCTGTCGCGTTGGACGGCCGGACGCCGCGTCGAGCGGGTGGTGCTCACCGATCCGGCGGTGGTCCGCCCTCGACTGTCGACGGCGCCGCGCGATGCCGATCCCCGGCTCGCAGCTTGGTTCTCGCAGGCCGTGGGCGAGGTGGGGCCGTGGCGTCGTCATGGCAAGCGGCTCGCGGGCGACATCGGTGGGACCACGTTCCTCTGCCACTTCGGCATGACCGGACGCTGGGTGCGGCGTGCCGCTTCGGCGCCGCCCACCTCGCGCAGCGTGCGCCTCGGGCTGTGCTTGGACGATGGTCACGGCGTGTGGTTCCTCGACGAACGGCGGTTCGGGTCGGTCACGCCGACCGCCGAAGTCGACGCGCTGCTCGCACACGGGCACGGCGCGGACGCGTGGGAGGCGTTGTCGGAGGCCGCCGTCGCTCGTGCGCTCGCGGGAGGCCGGACGCCGCTCAAGCCCGCCTTGATGGACCAGGCCCGCCTTGCAGGGCTCGGCAACATCCACGCCGCCGAGGCGTGCTGGCGCGCCGGTCTGTCGCCGTTCGTGCCTTGCGGTGAGGTGACTGAGGTGGCGACGCTGACGGCCGCCATCCGAGCGCAGCTCCAGTTCGCGCTCGACGTCACCGCGGCCGACGACGTCGTCTACCTCTCGGACGCCGGGGACATCGAGAACCCCTTCGCGGTGTACGGGCGCCACGGCCAGCCGTGTCCGCGGTGTGGCAGCCTGGTTCGACGCGTCGTGCAGGCGGGGCGCGCCACGTACGGCTGCCCGGCATGCCAGCCGGGCGGGTGGCCGTGAATCGCGGTCGGCAGGGTGACACGGCGGGCGACATCGGATAGACCGGCCGGGCTGCGCGCCATGGTGGCGTCGTAGCGCTTCCGTTCGCACCAAGGCCAGCCTCCCCCTGTGGGTACGCGCCCTTGGCTGCCGCTCAGACCGAGAACGAGAGGGTTGTCATGGCCAAGAAGAAGAGCTCCCCGCTCAAGCCCGGCGAAGTCGTCGACTACAAGGACGTTCGCAAGCTCCAACGCTTCCTCACCGAGGGTGGCAAGATCCTGCCGCGCCGCGCCACGGGCCTCACCGCCAAGCAGCAGCGTCAGATCGCGGCTTCGATCAAGCGCGCGCGTCACATCGCGCTGCTCCCGTACGTCAAGGCCGACTGAGTTCGATCGGCCGTTGGCCGACGGGTTCCCACGCACCGCGGCCTTCGGGTCGCGGTGTCGTCGTTTTGGACGCTGAAGGCTAAGGACGCGACATGTGGCTTCACGCGCTCCCGGCAGCTCCCGGCACCGACGCCCCCGTCGTCGCGGCGTGGGTCGGCGAGGACGCCGTCGTCGAGGTCTTCCGCGACCGTGCCTGGCGGCCGGTTCGCGGCGATACGTCCTCGCCGGTTGCGCTGGGTCCGCTCGCCGCAGGTACGCCGGTGCGGTTGCGTCGGGCGTCGGCGGTGGCGGACGAGATGACATGGTCCGGCGTGCTCGACCCCGCCGTGTTCGCGGGCTTGTCGGGGCCGGGCCAGCGCGGGGTCGACGTCGTCGGGATGGTCGCGGGTGAGGACGCGGTCTGGGTCGCGATCGACGGGGTCGGTGTCGCGCGATGGGAGGGGTCGTGGACGTCGTGGCTCGGGCCGGAGCAGGGCCTGCCGACGCGCGCACTGACGGGGCTTGCGGTCGGCGGTGACGGTGCGCTGTGGGTCACCCACACGGCTGGGGCCTCGACCGGCGACGCGGCCTCGGGCTTTCACGATGTGGCGGTCGCCGGTGAGGGGCGCGCGGTCCTGCGGGCCGGCGAGGCCGTCTGGGTCGCCGACGCGCAGGGCATCGTCGACGTCGTGAGCGGCCGCAGAGCCTTGTCGCGTGCCGACTGCGACCGCCTGTTCGCCTTCGGGGAGCGTCCGTTGGCGGCGTGTGGTGGGCGCTTGTGGGATGTGACCGACGGCGCAGCGCGGGTCGACCTGCAGGCAGACGGCGCGCTCGTCGGCATCGTCCCGCGCGTTGGCGGCGCTTGGATCGCGACGACGGATGCGTTGGTCTCGCGCGTCGACGGGGTGGACACGATGTGGTGGGCGGCGCCGGTGCGGGGCGCGCTCCGAGGGCTGGGGCGGCTCGGTGACGGGTTGCTGCTGGCGACTGGTCATGACGCGGGTTTGCCCGGCCTCCGCTTGCACCCGGATCTCGGCCTGCTGCCGCTGCGGGCCGCCGATGGTGTCGATGCGACGGGGAGCGTCGCTGTGGCCGCGGGTCCGCCACCCGGCAAGGCGTGGCTTGCGACCGATCGCGGGCTGGTGCTCGTCGACCGCGACGGCGTGGGCAGCCGCTTGCCGCTGGCTCCGCTCGCTGTGGGGGTCGAGGTTCGGGACGTCGCCGCGCGGGGGCGTGGCTACGCGTTTGCCGGCGCGTGGGGGCTCGCCTGGCTCGGTCCTGATCGACCGCAGGGGTGGGACAGCCTCGTGGCGGCCGTGGGGATCGATGCACTGCGCGTCGGGGTGGACGTCGCAGGGGATGTCTGGGCGGTGGGCCGGGGCGACGTCTTCGTCCTTCGCAGGGGCGTCGTCGTTCGCGTGGCCGCCGGCGCGCCCGTCGTCGATCTCGCCGTTCAGGGCGATCAGATCGCGGTCGCGACCACCGCCGGCGTGCGGCTGGGGCTGCCCGGCGTGACCTCGCTCTCGCCGGCGTTCGCCGTGGGGACGCTGCGTGCGCTGGCGTTCGACGGTACTGGGCGCCTCGCGTTGTTGACGCTCGACGGCGTCGTGGTGCGTGCTGCAGGCCGCGTCGCCGCTTTCGCCCTTGAGGGGGCGACGCAGATCGTCGGCGACGGCGCCGGGTTCGTCGTCACCACCCCCAACGGCGCGATGCGCCTTGACGATCCCGATGACGCGCCCAGCGCGCTCGGTGCAGGGGTGGTGACCGCGATCCAGACGTCCGCGGGCCTGATCACCCTGGACGCGTCGGGGGATGTGCAGCGGCGACGTGTGGGCGCGTCGGAGCCGCTCGGTCGGTGGCCCGGTGCGCGGCTGGTCCCTGCCCGCGAGGGGGTGTGGATCCTCGGCCCTCACGGGGTCGCGTGGGCTGCAACCCCCAACGACCTACGCTGACGCGCCGTCGGCGT